>NZ_VOZA01000019.1:0-56483 GCF_013420015.1 Acinetobacter sp. YH12039
GAAAATATATATCGTTGGCAGAAGAAATTATTTAGACCAATTATCAAAAACTTCATTGATGACTTTATTCTCGATAAAAATCATCTGCTACCACAGAGAATCTATAAATGATAGTGCGTAAGTCCTATAGAAATAAAAAAGCCCCAATGAGTAGGGGCTTTTTTACAGTCGTTTAGAAGCTTGGCTTCACGACCACTAAAATGATCACTGCAAATAAAATCAAAGTTGGCATTTCATTAAAAAAACGCCAGAACTTATGCGATTTATAATGTGCATTTTCGATAAGCTTTTTACGGTAATAACCACATACAAAATGATAAATCACCAATAGTCCAACTAATCCAACTTTTAGGTAGAACCAAAGCGCTTCATGGTAGTGTCGAGTTGCATCACCCCAATCGACGAGGAAGTGCGCCGTGATCAGTGTAGCAATCATTGCGGGCCACATAATGCCGCGATATAGCTTGCGTTCCATGATTTGAAAGCGCTGATGACTCGTAGCATCATCACTCATGGCATGGTAGACATAAAGGCGAGGGAGATAAAATAGCGCTGCGAACCAGCAAACAACTGCGATGATATGTAATGCTTTGACCCAGAGGAAAGCATCTGATGGAGCATCCATATATTGACCCTTAAAAGGGCGGTGGGTGTGTGCTTTGGCACCGAAGCGCCAAAGCAGCAAACTTTATATTAAGCTTCCCATTTTTTGAAAACGAGGCAAGCGTTTACACCGCCAAAACCAAAACTGTTACTCATCACAGTATTCAATTTTGCATCACGTTTTTCAAGTACGATATCAAAAGGTTTTGCACCTTCGTCAAGTTCAGTCACGTTGATGTTTGGTGCAATAAAGTCATTTTGCATCATCAGAATAGAGTAAATCGCTTCTTGTACACCTGCAGCACCCAGACTGTGACCGGTCATCGATTTGGTCGAGCTGAGCGGAGGAACTTGCCCTTCACCGAAAGCACGCTCCATCGCTTTAAGTTCAGTGACATCACCTGCTGGAGTAGACGTACCGTGTGTATTTACATAGTCAATTTTGTCTACGCCGTGTTGTTTAGCTTCTTCTAAAGCCATAAGGATACAACGCGTCGCACCTTCGCCTGATGGTGCAACCATGTCAGCACCATCAGAGTTTGCTGCATAGCCGACAACTTCAGCCAAAATGTTTGCGCCACGTGCTTGAGCATGTTCAAGAGATTCTAGTACAACGAAGCCACCACCACCTGCGATCACGAAACCGTCACGGTCAGCAGAGTAAGGGCGTGAAGCAGTCGCTGGTGTGTCATTATATTTTGAACAAAGTGCGCCCATTGCATCAAATAAAAGACTTTGTGACCAATGGTCTTCTTCACCACCACCGGCAAGCATTAAGTCTTGTTTGCCCAATTGAATCAGGTTGTATGCATAACCAATGGCATCGGCAGATGTTGCACATGCGCTAGTAATCGTGTGTGCAATACCTTGCATTTTAAATGCAACACCCACGTTTGCGGTAATGGTGTTGGTCATGTTACGTGGTACAAAGAATGGACCAACTTTACGTGCACCTTTAGTGTCTAGAAGTTCTTTCATTTCAACAACAGATGCAGTTGAACCACCACCTGAACCACCAGTAATACCGTAACGTGGATTACCACCAATTTGTTCTGCTGTTAAGCCTGCATTTTCTACTGCAGCCAAAGCTGAGTTGTATGCATACATTGCGCATACGCCCATAAAGCGTTTTAAGCGGCGGTCAATACCGTCAAAGTTTTGTTCTGCAGCCGCACTGACATGACTTTTGAAATTAAGTTCAGCATAACTTGGGTTGAAACGTGTTCCAGAAATCCCGTTTTGCAAAGAATGAGTGACATCTTCTAATGTATTACCAATGCATGAGTTGATGCCCATACCAGTGATTACAACACGTTTCATCTACAGATCCTTTATAGGTAGTGTGTGAGCAAGCTATTGAAAGTATACGAAGGAAACTTTCTAAATAGACGAACTCATATAATTTGATTGGAATAATGATAGCAGAAAGCTTTTTGAATTCTTATGGCAAATCCTATGCCTATTTTTGACTGAGCTAATTTGCAACGATGCAGCAAAAAACTTAACTTAAAGATACATATTCAAGTTGTGATAAAGTTTGACTACACCTAGTATTTATCAAGAATTTCAAGAATAGTCTGAATGGGGTAGGGAATGGCGAAAATGAATAATAAACCAACGGCTGGTCTGCTCTCAAACGCCTTTGGAGTGGCTAAAAAGCTCAGTTCTACAGGGGTGTCTATTATCAATCATGTTGCACCCGAATCTGTAACTAAGGTCATTCAACCACAAAAAAATGGTCAAACCTTGGAAGGTCAGTCACGTCAGACGAGCGTATTTGATGTGAAAAAATATGATAATCCACAGCAAATCCTGCGTGAACACGTTCCGAATGTTTCTAGACAATTATTCGGTCGACATTTTAATACCGTAAATAATGTAGCCAATTTTGTTGCCCCTCAATTTAGCGACAAGATTTCTGACTATCTTTTTGATCGATTGAATCATTTTAGTTCGGATATTTCATCTGTAGATGCAGTGCTTGATGAAGCTGGCGTACGTGATTTAGAAGAGTTGACACAAGATGTCGATCGTTCACGCCGCATTAGTCAGGCCTTAGGCGAGCAAAATAAATGGATTGCTTCAATTCAAGGGGCTTTAACAGGTGCGACAGGTGTTATCGGTTCAAGTATTGATATCCCTGCTTCACTGATTATGACTTTACGAGTGATTTATCAAGTTGGACGTTCTTATGGTTTCGACTTAAGTAAAGAAAGTGATCAAGATATCGTTCAGTTTATTTTTAAACAGGTCGACCTGAGTTTAATTGCAGAAAAACAAACTTTGCTTATGGCAATAAAAGCTCTGAGTAGTACGCTACAAAATAGTGATTTACATCAGTTGCAGCAATTGGTGGGTTCAGACACCGATGCAGCAGCATTGAAAAAATATGTACTAGATGAAAATGGTCAGTTTAAGTGGGCATGGCTCAATCAAATGCCAAAAGTTTCATTGTTAAATCAGCTATCACGGTTATCTCCTGTGGCGAGTGTTGGTGTAAGTGTAGTGTATAGTCGCCGTTTAGTGGATGAAGTGAATCAGAAGGCACAGCAAGTCTTTTCTAATGCGCGCCAATATATTTTGCAGCATCAGGATATTAGCTTGTCACCTTTACATGCCTATGAGCGTTCTCTTGAGTTGCTTGCTCAAGCAACACCTAAATTACTAGAAGGTATTAAGGCGAAAGATATTGATTTGGCTGAGCCGGTACTAGATCAGACCATAGATGTTGCAGGTCATGAGAGTATCCGCGCAGTAAAAGTCATCAAAAAAGCACAAGTTAAAAACTCTGATGCAGCCGAAGTGGAAGTAGAGCAGGAACAAAAAGTCTCAGAAGGTTTGGAGGCACTTGCGGAGAAAGTTGTTGAGCCTCATGCACCCGGGGCTGCGCAAAAACCTGCTTTAGCTGAAAAAGATGAGTTTGATGTGTTGGAATCTGTACAGCAGGAGGATGTCCCAGTGGAAAAAGCTGCACCCAAAACTAAGCCGCGTAAAGCCAAAACAGCAGCCGTAGATAAAGTTACAAAAAAATCAGCAGATTCTTCTGAAAAATAAACTATTTATTTGTGGGTGAAAAATTGCGCAAATCACGATGAATAAATGTTTTCGATGATCGTATATTGTTGACCAATTTTAAGTCTTCGCTTACAATTGCATGCCCTCAAAAAGTAGTATTTTTTGGGGCTTTTTATTAACGGGAGAATTGCCAAATGGCAACAACAAATCAGTTGATCCGTAAGGGTCGTACAACTTTAGTTGAAAAATCTAAAGTTCCTGCGTTGAAGGCTTGTCCACAACGTCGTGGTGTTTGTACACGTGTTTACACAACTACACCTAAAAAACCTAACTCAGCAATGCGTAAAGTTTGCCGTGTTCGCTTAACTTCAGGTTTCGAAGTTTCTAGCTACATCGGTGGTGAAGGCCATAACCTACAAGAGCACAGTGTTGTTCTTATCCGTGGTGGTCGTGTTAAAGATTTACCGGGTGTACGTTACCATACCGTTCGTGGTTCTTTAGACTGTGCTGGTGTTAAAGATCGTAACCAGTCTCGTTCTAAATACGGTGCTAAACGTCCTAAGAAATAATCTGAAAAGATTAACTTCTTAGTTCGTTAGAACTGCAATCCTTTATCGTCTCGCTTGTCTGATTTCTGCATTTTTTGTGAAAATTCCAAGCGACGTATAGTAAGGCCAGCGAAAGCACATGACACTTTGTGCACCTGCTGGAGTAACCTGAAGTGTCATATTTATTAGGTGTATTAAAATGCCAAGACGTCGCGTAGTTGCTGCCCGTGAAATCCTTCCGGATCCTAAGTTCAGCAGCCAAACAATCGCTAAATTCATGAACCACGTAATGCAAGATGGTAAAAAATCTATTGCTGAAAGTATCGTTTACGGTGCTTTAGACCGCGTTCAAGAAAAATCTAAAGTAGACCCAGTTGAATTTTTCGAGACTACTCTTGAAAAAGTTCGTCCTATGGTCGAAGTAAAAGCACGCCGTGTTGGTGGTGCTACATACCAAGTGCCTATGGAAGTACGCCCATCCCGTCGTACTGCCTTGGCTATGCGTTGGTTAGTAGATGCTGCTGCTAAGCGTTCTGAAAAAACTATGGCTTTACGTCTTGCTGGTGAGTTGCTTGATGCAGCTGAAGGTAAAGGCGCAGCGATCAAAAAACGTGAAGATGTGCATCGTATGGCTGAAGCCAACAAAGCCTTCTCTCATTACCGTTTCTAAGCGGATAAAACAGCCCCTATTCAGGAGGGTGACAAATCAGTTGTCACTGTTTTGTCATCGAATCGCTTTAAGTTGCTATGCAGCTTAAAGCGTCCTGTTTTAAACAACAAAATTTAGGAATGCTAGAAATCATGGCTCGTCAAACCCCAATTTCTCGTTATCGTAACATTGGTATCTCTGCGCACATTGATGCTGGTAAAACTACCACTTCAGAACGTATTTTGTTCTACACAGGTGAGAGTCACAAACTTGGTGAAACTCACGAAGGTTCTGCAACTACAGACTGGATGGAACAAGAGCAAGAACGTGGTATTACTATTACCTCAGCGGCAGTAACATGCTTCTGGAAAGGGATGGGTAACCAATTCGAACAGCACCGTATTAACGTAATTGATACCCCAGGACACGTAGACTTCACTATTGAAGTTGAACGTTCTATGCGTGTTCTTGACGGTGCATGCATGGTTTACTGTGCTGTAGGTGGTGTACAACCTCAGTCTGAAACTGTATGGCGTCAAGCAAATAAATATAAAGTTCCACGTATTGCATTCGTGAACAAAATGGACCGTACTGGTGCGAACTTCTTCCGTGCTGTTGAACAAGTTAAAACACGTCTTGGTGGTAATCCAGTGCCAATCGTTGTTCCAATCGGTGCAGAAGAAAACTTCCAGGGTGTTGTTGACCTAATCGAAATGAAAGCGATTATCTGGGACGAAGCGTCTCAAGGTATGAAGTTTGAATATGGCGAAATCCCTGCTGAATTAGTTGAACTAGCTAACGAATGGCGTACTAACATGGTTGAAGCTGCTGCGGAAGCATCAGAAGAACTCATGGACAAGTACCTTGAAGAAGGTGAGTTAACTAAAGAAGAAATCGTTTCAGGTTTACGTGCACGTACATTGTTGAATGAAATTCAACCAATGCTATGTGGTTCAGCGTTCAAAAACAAAGGTGTTCAACGTATGTTGGATGCTGTAATTGAATTCTTACCTGCGCCGACTGATGTCGAGGCGATTAAAGGTATCCTTGACGACAAAGACGAAACTGAAGGTTCTCGTGAAGCGTCTGACGATGCTCCGTTCTCTGCGCTTGCGTTCAAAATCATGAACGACAAATTTGTAGGTAACTTAACATTCGTACGTGTTTACTCTGGTGTGCTTAAAGCAGGTAGCCCTTGCTATAACCCAGTTAAAATGAAGCGCGAACGTGTTGGCCGTATCGTACAGATGCACGCAAATGACCGTCACGATATTGAAGAAATTCGTGCGGGTGATATCGCAGCATGTGTAGGTCTTAAAGATACTACGACTGGTGATACATTATGTGATGAAAACAATGTAATTACACTAGAGCGTATGGAATTCCCAGAGCCAGTAATTGCGCTTGCGGTTGAGCCTAAAACTAAAGCTGACCAAGAAAAAATGTCTGTTGCTTTAGGTCGTTTGGCGAAAGAAGACCCTTCATTCCGCGTACGTACTGACGAAGAATCTGGTCAAACAATTATTGCTGGTATGGGTGAGCTTCACCTTGACATTATTGTTGACCGTATGAAGCGTGAATTCAACGTTGAAGCGAACATTGGTAAACCAATGGTAGCTTACCGTGAAACGATCAAAAAATCAGTTGAACAAGAAGGTAAGTTCGTACGTCAAACTGGTGGTAAAGGTAAGTTTGGTCACGTATACGTACGTTTAGAACCACTTGCTGAAGATGCTGGCAAAGATTACGAGTTCGCTGAAGAAGTTGTAGGTGGTGTAGTACCTAAAGAATTCTTCGGTGCGGTTGACAAAGGTATCCAAGAACGTATGAAGAATGGTGTCCTAGCTGGTTATCCAGTTGTTGGCATCAAAGCGACATTGTTCGATGGTTCTTACCATGACGTCGACTCTGACGAATTATCGTTCAAAATGGCTGGTTCTTACGCATTCCGTGACGGTTTCATGAAAGCAGATCCTATCTTGCTTGAACCTATCATGAAAGTTGAAGTAGAAACTCCAGAAGACTACATGGGCGATATCATGGGTGACTTAAACCGTCGTCGTGGTCTTGTTCAAGGTATGGACGATTTACCTGGTGGTACTAAAGCTATCCGTGCAGAAGTTCCACTTTCTGAGATGTTTGGTTACGCAACTCATATGCGTTCTATGTCTCAAGGTCGTGCAACTTATTCTATGGAATTCGCTAAATACGCTGAAACACCACGTAACGTGGCTGAAGGCATCATCGCTAAGTTCCAATCTGGCGGTAAAAAAGGTGACGACGAGTAATCTTTCGATTACTATAAGCCCAAACTAATTCATAGTTAAAAACCAAATGCTCATGCAGTATCCCTGCATGAGTAGTTTAAAAAGGAAGATCTCATGGCTAAGGCTAAGTTCGAACGTAATAAGCCACACGTTAACGTGGGTACAATTGGTCACGTCGACCACGGTAAAACTACTTTAACAGCTGCAATTGCAACTGTATGTGCAAAAAAATTCGGTGGTGAAGCGAAAGATTACGCTGCAATCGACTCTGCACCAGAAGAAAAAGCACGTGGTATTACAATTAATACTTCACACGTAGAATACGATTCTCCAATCCGTCACTACGCTCACGTAGACTGCCCAGGTCACGCCGATTATGTTAAAAACATGATTACTGGTGCTGCGCAAATGGATGGTGCGATCCTTGTATGTGCTGCGACTGATGGTCCAATGCCACAAACTCGTGAACACATCCTTCTTTCTCGTCAGGTAGGTGTACCTTACATCGTTGTATTCCTAAACAAATGCGACCTTGTTGACGACGAAGAGCTTCTTGAATTAGTAGAAATGGAAGTTCGTGAACTTCTTTCTACTTATGACTTCCCAGGCGACGACACTCCAGTAATCCGTGGTTCTGCTCTTGCAGCGCTTAATGGTGAAGCTGGTCAATACGGCGAAGATGCTGTAGTTGCTCTTGTTGAAGCTCTTGACTCTTACATCCCAGAACCAGAACGTGCTATCGACCAAGCATTCCTTATGCCAATCGAAGACGTATTCTCAATTTCAGGTCGTGGTACAGTAGTAACTGGCCGTGTTGAAACTGGTATCGTGAAAGTAGGCGAAGAAGTTGAAATCGTTGGTATTAAAGATACAGTTAAAACAACTGTAACTGGCGTAGAAATGTTCCGTAAACTTCTTGACGAAGGTCGTGCGGGCGAGAACTGTGGTGTTCTTCTACGTGGTACTAAACGTGAAGATGTTCAACGTGGTCAAGTACTTGCTAAACCAGGTACAATCAAACCGCATACTAAATTCGACGCAGAAGTATACGTACTTTCTAAAGACGAAGGTGGCCGTCATACTCCATTCCTTAACGGTTACCGTCCACAGTTCTACTTCCGTACAACTGACGTAACTGGTGCGATCGCGCTTAAAGAAGGCGTAGAAATGGTTATGCCTGGTGACAACGTAGAAATGTCAGTAGAATTAATCCACCCAATCGCAATGGACGCTGGCTTACGCTTCGCGATCCGTGAAGGTGGTCGTACAGTTGGTGCGGGTGTAGTTTCTAAAGTAACTGCATAATCACTAAATGTGTGTAAAAAAGCGCCTCTTTGAGGCGCTTTTTTTTATGCTTATTCAATGTGATAGGGAAATTGTCTGACAATATTTTTGAAAGCTGTCCTTTAGTGATAATTCACTGTCCTTAACTGAAATAATTACGCGTCAATAAAACCGTAATATGAACTCAAGAAAACCAATAAAAGTTTGAGTATTTCATAACTCAAAAAGGAGTTAGGCATGAACGCTAAAGTAAAGATTACTAATCGAGCAGGTGCAAGTTTCCCTGTACGTCGCATGAATTTTGATTTTGATGCGGTACCAGAGTACTGGATGAATGGCTCAGCAGGTTTGACACATTTTATGACCGCATTGTCTGCTTTATTTCCCGCGGGTGAAATGTTCTTTATTGATAGTGTGCGTGCCGTACGTAAACACCCATCGATCGCAAATAATGAAGCCCTACAAAAAGAAATTAGTGCTTTCATTGGTCAAGAAGCAATGCATACGCAAGAGCATGAGGGTTTTAATGCTTCTGCACAAAAATACGGTCATGATGTCGAAACACTTGATAAGGCAACGGGTCGTGTTATCCAAGGTGTACGTAAAGTCTTTGCACGTATTGGTAAATCTGTTGGTATTACTCAAGAAATGGTGGATCTTACTGCAACTACGGCACTTGAGCATTTCACTGCAACGATTGCTTCACAGTTATTGGTAAACCCACATATTCAAGCCTTAATGACTGATGAAACCATGAAAAATATGTGGTTATGGCATGCGATTGAAGAAAATGAGCATAAAGCCGTAGCTTATGATGTATTTGAAGGTGTCTTTGGTCAGGGAATAAAGGCCTACGCACTCCGTACAGGTTCATTGATTGGCGCAATGGTGACTTTATTCTTCGTACAAAGTTATTTTGTCGCTCGTTTATTAAAAGAAGATAACAAGCTTAATTTTGAAGCATTAAAAGATATTTATACCTATGGTTATAGCCCTTCAAAAGGCATCATCACTGGTATGGGTAAAGAAATGCTGATGTATTTTAAACCAGGTTTTCACCCGAATGATTTAGATACTTCTGGTTTGTTAAAAACGTGGAAAGCATATTTGGGTCTCTAATCACAGCGCTGTGGTGACTTTTTCAGAAGGGCGATGTAAATCGCTCTTTTTTTTATTCAACTTTATAGACAAACTTTTTATAATGCGCATACCCTAGCTATAGAAAGATAAACGAAGATGATTCGTTTGATGCAAGACGCTGATGTCCAGCAGGTTTACGATATCGAGCGCCGCGTACAAAGCCATCCTTGGACCATAAAACAATTTCAAGAATCGATTGCTGCCTATCAAAGTACGGTGATTGAGCGACAAGGAAAAGTTGTAGGTTTTTGCATTTTACAACCCGTTTTAGATGAAGCAAATTTATTGTTAATGGCGATCGATCCGAGCCAGCAAGGCAAAGGATTAGGTTTTCAATTGCTCGATGAATCTATTGCCTTACTCAAAAATAACCCCATTCAAATCTTCTTAGAAGTGCGAGAAGGTAATCAACCAGCGATCCGTTTATATGAAAAAGCGGATTTTCATCAAATCGATTTGCGAAAGAATTATTATCCAAATGCCGATGGAACTCGTGAGCACGCCATTATTATGGTGAAGACTTGTGGTGATGATTTTGCAGCTTTATTTAAATAAAAGCGGTGAAGCGTAATCAGATTTAAAGAAAGCATTCGTGAATATACGGATGCTATTTTATTGAATATCTTTTGTTTGATCCCTTTTATTTAATAATAGGATTGTTCCAGCCGGAAGGTAAGGTGGTCATCAGGGAATCCCCCAGTTGGCTAATTTCTTCTTGGGTCAGTGGTCGGTTGAGTCGACGCCATTGTCCATCAAGCAGAAGTTCCAGTGGAATATACTGAGATTTATAATTCATTTTTTGCGAATCGGGTACCCAATAGCCCAAGTAGACATATTGCAGTCCAAGCTTTTGTGCGTGCTCGATTTGTTTCAGAATGGCAAAAGTCCCTAGGGAGCGACGGCTTTCATCAGGATCAAAAAAGGTATATACCGCTGAAATACCATCATCAAGTGGATCACAGGTAGATACACTGATCAGTTGCTCATCTAACCACAACTCTAAAAAGAAACTGTCAGTGCAGCTATTAATTAAAAATTTTTCAAATTGATCTTGGCTAGGTGGGTACATATCACCATCAGCATGCCGCTCATTAATGTAGCGTTCGTACAGCGCATAATGCTTTGCATCGGCATCTTGAGGGCGGCTAATTTTCACCGTTAAATCTTGATTCCGTTTCCACGCTTTTTTTTGCACGCTGTTCATTTGAAATTCATGAACAGGAACGCGAGAGGACAAACATTGGCGACAAAGATGACATTCAGGGCGGTAGACAAAATCACCACTACGACGAAAACCCATGCGGGAAAGTTCAGATAACGTGACCACATCAATACGATGGACAGGGTCAAGAAAGACCATCCGGGCAGATTTATTTTCTAAGTAGCTACAATCATGCGGAGGCGTGATGTAGTACTGTAATTCGTTCAACAGGGACTTCGGTTGATAGGAATTCATCGTAATATCCCTCTTTTATTGTCATGCGCTGAGACTTGCCCATTGCGCTATTGTTTTACTTGAAAATACACTGTCCTGATACTTTTTCCAATCGATAGAGGGTTGTTTAACAACATCTTGTAACGAATTAAGGTATTGTTGGCGAGAAAGTGTACTCGCACCTAAGCTTAAGAGGTGATCGTTGACCAATTGGCAATCAATCCATGGCAACTGATTCTCTTGCCCGATGAGCATTAAGGTGTAAAACGCCATTTTAGAGACATCTGTTCGTGTACTAAACATAGACTCGCCAAAGCAGCCATGACCAATATTGACCCCATAGAGGCCACCTACAACAGTCTCGTTTTCCCAAACTTCAATGCTATAAGCATAGCCTGCGTCAAACAGCGCAGAATATCCCTGAATAATATCTTCTGAAATCCATGTTTCATTGGCATAACTACGCGGCAAAGAACATGAGCGAATCACAGTTTCAAACGCATGATTAATGGTGATCTTATAGTCCATTTTTTTCATGCTGCGTAATAACGATTTACTCGGATGATAGTCATGCGGTCGAATAATGCAGCGGGGTTCAGGACACCACCAACAAATTGGATCACCTTCACTGAACCATGGGAAAAGACCGTGACTATAGGCTTCAAACAGTGTGGAAGGGGAGAGGTCAGCACCGATGCAAATTAAGCCTTCACCTTCGGGATCGCATTCAACAGGATCGGGGAAAGTAAATTCAGAAGGAGGGAGTATCGGCATGCCAAGCTTCTTATTGAGGTATACGGATTTTTATCATACATAAAAAAGCCGACCATCAGGTCGGCTAATTTTTAAAAATGTTTAGCTAAGCAAATGACTTAAGCAAAAGATTATTCACCGAGTGCATCAAGGTATTTTTCAGCATCGAGTGCAGCCATACAGCCTGAACCTGCAGAAGTAATGGCTTGACGGTAAATGCTGTCGGCAATATCACCCGCAGCAAATACACCCGGAATAGATGTTTGTGTTGCATTACCCGCAGTTCCGCTTTGAACTTGGATGTAGCCATCACGTAGGTTTAATTGACCATCAAAAATACCGCTGTTTGGTTTGTGACCAATTGCCACAAACATACCAGTGACATCAACATTTTGAGTTGAATCATCTTGCGTAGATTTAATACGTACAGAAGTCACACCGGTGTTATCGCCAATGACTTCATCCACTTGGTGATTCCAGATGATGCTGATTTTACCTTCTTTTTCTTTAGCAAAAAGATGATCTTGCAGAATCTTCTCTGAACGTAAAGAGTCACGACGGTGTACTAAAGTGACATGCGATGCAATGTTCGATAGATACAGCGCTTCTTCGACAGCAGTATTACCACCACCGACAACCATGACTTTTTGGTTTTTGTAGAAGAAACCATCACATGTTGCACATGCGCTTACGCCTTGACCCATAAATGCAGCTTCAGATTCAAGACCTAAATATTGTGCAGTTGCACCTGTACAAATAATTAATGCATCACAAGTGAACTCTTCCATATCGCCTTTAAGTACGAACGGACGAACATTGAGGTCAACTTCATTGATATGGTCATACACGATTTCTGTGCCAAAACGCTCAGCATGTGATTGCATTTGTTCCATTAGGGCAGGGCCAGTTAAGCCTTCTGCACCACCTGGCCAGTTGTCTACTTCTGTCGTTGTAGTCAATTGACCGCCTAATTGAATACCTGCGATGAGTGTCGGTTTCAGGTTCGCACGGGCAGCGTATACCGCAGCGCTATAACCTGCAGGACCAGAACCTAAAATAATTAGACGTGAGTGACGAGCGCTCATCCGTAGAATCCTTTTTTTATATGATAATTTGTGGAATTATACGTCAAAGTTTGAAACGATTGTGTGAGATTAAAGTCGATATTATTGATCATCGAAATCGTTTTGAGCTATATAGAATAAAGTTAACAACTATACTTAAATTATCTTGCATCTTTTTTATTGAACAGGTGCATAATAACAGGTTTAGATTCAGCCCATTTTTGTTGTGGGTAATGACAAAAACATTCATGAAGAATTGGTTACAGGAACGTATATGACAGCGGTGTCGGGTGCATATGCACAGCGCTTAATAATGACATTATTCCTTGTTTCATTTGGGATATATCTGTTCCTTGCAACAGTCACATATACGCCATTTGATCCGGGATGGATGCATTTATCCAGTGATACTCAGCAAGTTTCAAATGCCAGCGGCGTCGCAGGTGCATGGATCGCTGATTTACTCTATGGATTTTTAGGTTGGGCAAGTCTGCTGATACCTGTCTATTTATTTCTCGAAGCAATTCAAGTGTGGTGGCCACGTAGTTTTCTAAACCGTCCATTTCGCTATGCCGCTCAGTTCTTTATTTTACTGGCAACTTCAAGTTTACTTTTCCTGTTTTGGAATGTCCCTGAAGATACTTTAGAAAATGCATCGGGCGGGATCATTGGCTATGAACTGGGTCAAAGTCTTGAACAAATATTAACGGTCTATGGTGCAGCAATATTTCTTGTTGCATTTTGGATCATGTTGTTCACTTTGGCCTTTGGCATCAAGTGGAATAAGACATGGGCAACCATGAAATCCACACCAGCTTATCTGCAAGATTTGTTCTATCGCAATGTGCCTGAAGGCGACACCGCATTTGACCGTACAGTACCAACGACTAAAAAAGATAGTGCTGCTGCGCATGCATCAAAAGTGGTTGCACCAGTAACACCAGCCGACGAACATCATGCGGTCGATGTCGATCCTGTGGTACGTGATCGCGTCGCTGAACGTTTATTTGATGATATTGCCGATAAAGAATGGGCAGACAAAGAATGGAACGCACAGCATTCATCTGCGGTAGATTTGGCAGAGACTGCTACGCCATCTGATGAAGATTTTGAACATACCTTGGCG
The DNA here is from genome assembly GCF_013420015.1 of Acinetobacter sp. YH12039. Lineage (NCBI taxonomy): Bacteria > Pseudomonadati > Pseudomonadota > Gammaproteobacteria > Moraxellales > Moraxellaceae > Acinetobacter > Acinetobacter sp. YH12039. The sequence continues at coordinate 13,885 of NZ_VOZA01000019.1, forward strand.
AAAGTGCATCAGCTTGAACAAGATCAACAACGTGTTGTTGCAACAGGTGAAGTTTGGCGCGCATTACATTCCAATGATGACCAACGTCATAAACAAGATATTGATGCTTTACTCAAAGCTGCGGAAGAAGAGCAGCCTGCCAATCAAACTGAATATTTCAACAAAACAGCAGATGTGCATTCGACTTCTTCGACAGAAGCAGCGCCAGCGGCTAAAAAATCAGTTGATTGGGATGATGATGAAATCTTTGATGAGCTATTAGCGGCTGTTCCAAATAGTAAAACAGCGACGGATGTGCATAGCCCATTTAATACAGCTCAAAATGAAAGTCCAGCAACGCATTCAAATGAATTTGCTACAGGTGCTGCTGCCACAGTTGCAGGTTTAGGTGTAGCTGCTGCACAGATTACACCGCTGACCACACCGAAAAATATCAGTGCTGAAACTGAATTTAATGATCTCGATGATTTGCTGGTTGAAGAAGCAGAGCCAGCGATAGAACAGTCACAGCCAGTTCGTACAACCAGTAGTTATGCGCAATCTACGCCTTTGGTTCGTGCTGAAATTAATACGCAGCCGCAGACTTTTGTATCTGATGATGAAAAAGCCTTAATCAGCTCGAATAAAGATGCTTTCCGTGAAGTGTGGCAAGAAACGGCGGGTAAACCTGAAGACATCGATTTAGATCTCGAAGATGATTTTGACTTTGATGCGCCTTTAACTGATGCTTCTGGTCGTCCAATGTCACGTGCGATGCAAGTGGCACAAAAACGCTTGGATTTACCGACTTTGCCGGGCTTGGAAATCTTAGATCCTGTAGATCCGAACAAGAAAGTCAATTTCACTGCAGAGCAATTGTCTCGCTTGTCTGAACTTTTAGAAATTAAACTGCAAGAGTTTAATGTCAAAGCCAAAGTTGTAGAGGCACAGCCGGGACCAGTCGTAACACGTTTTGAACTTGACTTGGCACCTGGTGTGAAAGCGTCTAAAGTCACCAATATTTCACGTGACTTGGCGCGTTCGATGTCTATGGCTTCTGTACGTGTGGTGGAAGTTATTCCGGGTAAACCGTATATCGGGATTGAAGTCCCAAATAGTTCACGTGAAATGGTTCGTCTTATTGAGCTGTTAGAAACGCCGGCATACCGTGATCCAAATGCCTTACTTAGTATGGCGATGGGTAAAGATATTTCGGGTAATCCTGTCTTGGCCGATTTGGCGAAAGCGCCGCATATGTTGGTGGCAGGTACTACAGGTTCTGGTAAGTCAGTCGCAGTCAATGCCATGTTGCTATCGATGTTGTTGAAATACACACCTGAGCAACTGCGACTCATCATGATTGACCCGAAACAGTTGGAACTTGCCAACTATAACGATATTCCACATTTATTAACGCCTGTTGTAACCGACATGAAAGATGCGGTGAGTGCATTGAACTGGTGTGTCAATGAAATGGAGCGTCGTTATAAGCTGATGTCCTTGATGAAAGTGCGTAAGCTGACTGACTTTAACCGTAAAATTGAAGAAGCAATGGCCAATGGTGAAGATCTGATTGATCCAACTTGGAAGCCAGATGACTCTGCAACCCAAAGTCGTGCGCCACGTTTACAGCCAATGCCGTTGATCGTAATTGTTGCCGACGAATTTGCTGACATGATCATGCAAGTGGGTAAAAAAGCCGAAGAAATGATTACCCGTCTTGCACAAAAATCACGTGCAGCAGGGATTCATTTGCTGTTGGCGACACAGCGTCCAACCGTAGATGTGGTGACGGGTTTGATCAAAGCCAATATTCCAACCCGTGCTGCGCTACGTGTCAACAGTAAACTGGATTCACGTACTATCTTAGATGCTGGTGGTGCAGAAGACTTACTGGGTCATGGTGATATGTTGTTCCTCGGACCGGGTAAAATTGAACCTGAGCGGGTGCATGGCGCGTTTATTTCAGACGATGAAGTGAACCGTATTTGTGATGCATGGCGTGAGCGCGGTGAACCGAATTATGTCGATGAGATCCTCACGCCTTATGATGAAGAGCCGACATCTCGCGGTTTTGAAGATGGTGATGGTGGATCAGACCGTGATGCGCTGTATGATCAATGTGTTAGTTTCGTTTTGGAAACACGTAAAGCTTCTACTTCTTCGCTGCAACGTAAATTCAGTCTCGGCTATAACCGTGCTGCACGGATTATTGATCAGATGGAAGAAAATGGTATCGTCAGTGGGATGGGGCCAAATGGTAAACGAGATATCTTGGTCTAAGTCCTAAAACAAAAAACCTGCTTCGGCAGGTTTTTTATTTTTAGATTGAGAACTCATCTTGGTAGAACATGGACTGGGCCAGTTCGATAAAGGCTTTGCAGGCAGGGCTCATGAGTTTTTGATTTTTTACGGCGAGTCCAATTTGCCGTTGGGTATTTGGAAAGAGTGGACGTTTAACCACATGTGGATGCAACGCCAACAGCTCAGTAGGCATCGCCATATCTGCAACAATAGCAATCCCTTCCTGTAAATTCACCATGTTTAAAATGGTTAACAGTTGCGACATTTGATAGGTAATTTTAGGTTGTATGTAGTGTTGTTTAAGCAGTTTTTCGACATGGGACTGGCTGCCTGCACGGGTCATAATAAAGGGGTAATTTTGCAGGTCTTGGATATCTAAATGACTGTGTTTGGAAACTGAATAACTATCTGGAATCAAGGCAATGAAAATGTCTTGAATTAAGGGGAAGGTGAACAGCTGCGGCTTGGGGAGTACGGCAAAACCAACATCAATCTGACGTTCAGAAATCCAACGAGACACTTCTGCATCAGTACCTTCTTCGACATAGATTTCAATGTGTGGATAGCGCTCTCTATATGCCTTTAATAGCTCTGGAAGCAGATGAATCGAACTAGAAGAACCAAAAGAACCAATTCTCAGTGTTCCTTGTTGAATACCATGTGCGGCATGCACTTCTTGTTGCATGATTTGTGCGGTATTGATGACTTCTTTGGCATGCAGCAATAACTGCTGACCAATGTGGGTCAGGCTTATTTCGCCTTGCTCACGGCTAAATAAGCTGACATTCCAATGTTGCTCTAAACACTTTAATGCATGAGAGACAGCCGACTGAGTAATTCCCAGTTGCCGAGCAGCGAGAGTAAAGCTTTGTTGTTCTGCGACTTTAATAAAAATTTCAAGCTGAGAAAATGTCATTGCCATGAGTAATTGCTCATTTCGTTATGAGTCTAGATGAGGATTATATTGTACTACATAAATGGTTAAAGATGAAATAGCTTGTTTATTTCAAGGCGTACAGCATGAATATCGTCGTCGCATTGTTTCCCCTCGTTGCATTAATAGCGATGGGCTATATGCTTAAATACACACAGTTTGTTCAGGATGAATTTTGGGCAAATTCAGAAAAACTCAATTACTACGTTTTATTTCCTGTGCTGCTATTTTTGAATGTATCAGCCGTGCAATTGGATATGAACACTGTTTCACGAATGTTGACAGTACTGGTTGCGGGCACCTGTTTGATCAGCATCGTGTTGTGGGGGATCAAGCAGTTTATGCATATCCCCGTGCAGCGTTTTGGCGTGTATATCCAAAGTCATATTCGTTTTAATACCTATATTGGCTTGTCATTAATGGGGGCGCTGTTTGGCTCAGAAGGCATGCAAATGTTTGCCATGTTGATTGCTGTGGCTGTTCCTTTGGTGAATATCATTTCTGTCCTGTCTTTTTCCAATATCAGCGTTAAACAGCTTGGACAAACCTGTATTTCTATCGCGAAAAATCCGCTCATTCTAGGTTGTGTAGTCGGTGTTCTATTTAATTTATCAGGTCTCACCTTATTTAATGGTTTACCCGAGCTGCTAAAAATATTGGCGGCAATGAGTTTACCTTTGGGTTTATTGTCTGTGGGAGCGGCATTACAGTTTCAGCAAATGCGCGCCGATCTACGTCGTTTAAGTTTAAATACGATAGGGCGTCTCATGTTAATGCCATGTATTGCTTATCTATTGAGTACATGGATGGGTTTGACTGATTTTGAGCGGATGATTTTAGTGGTCTTTTTTGCTTTGCCGACGGCATCATCGTCTTATATTTTGACACGCTATTATCGGGGCGATTCACAACTGATGGCGGCGATTATTAGTGTACAAACCATTGGTTTTGGCTTGATGTTTCCATTGCTCATGTTGACCGTGCATTGATTATGATGATATTCAATAACGCCGATTTTAAATAAGATAAAAAAAGCCCGCATCATGCGGGCTTTTTTTTGTTACTCGAAATTAAGCAAATTTTGCCAATACTTCGAGGAAACCTGCGCTTTGACGTGGGTATTGAGCAATCACGTCATGAATACGCTGACCTTCAGGATTAGTTGCGTTCACATCACGGCCATCGGCAACGAATTGAGTCAAAAGACGCTCATAGTCATTTGGACGCATATGTTTGAAAGCATGGTAAAGCACGTGAAAGTCGCCATTCACTCCTTCAGGAGGAAGCTGAGTAAGGTAGGCAAATACACGCTCATCTGACCATTCTTCGTTGAACGTTGCTGGCTGAGATAATGCCATCGCAATCTCCTTGCTGGTTTAAAAATACAAAAAGGCAAAAATGAGTACGCAAGTAAAATGGTTTTATTCGTCATCTCTAAGTTAAGCGACTCATTTTATGGTTGGATCAAAAGTTATTTTTTATCCCGTTTACTCGAAGCAAAGCTTTTGATCTAACAAAGGAATAAAACTAATCCAGCCCACTCGAAGCAAAGCTTCTCATCTTGCGGCTGGGTAAAGCAGCGCTTTACTGATCCAGCCTCACATTTTGCCTTGATTCAATTTACTTGGCTAATCAGAATTCAGATTAACGTTCTTCAGGCAAATTGATATTCATTTCAAGCATTTCAATATTCGCTTCAGAACGAACAGACATTTGAATATGTTGCTCATCTACACCACGAACATAGCGGTTTACTACTTGCATGATTTCTTTTTTCATCATGTCAATCTTGTCTTGGCTAAGGCGTTTACCTAGACCATTTTCAGATGCCACGATGACTTTTAAACGGTCTTTTGCCGTTTGTGCGCTTGACGGTTTCTCGTCGCTGCTAAAAAGTTTGCTCCAGAATCCTGCCATGATTACGCTCCAAATAGACGTGCTAACCAACCCTTAGGTTTTACCGTAATATGACGGTAAGGGCGCTCTTCACCAAGGAAACGTGCAACAAGGTCATCATACGCTTGGCCAGCCGCTTCTTCTGTAAACAGAATCACTGGTTTACCTTCGTTTGATGCTTGTAGAACGCTTTTACATTCAGGAATAACACCTAAAGTCGGTACGCGTAAAATATCTTTTGAAATGTCATCAATCGTCAACATCTCTTGTTTATCCGCACGTTCTGGATTGAAACGTGTAATACAGAGATGCTTACGGATACGACCTTCGTTTTGTTCTACTTTTTTGGTTTTGCTGTCGAGCATACCAATAATACGGTCAGAGTCACGTACCGAAGAAATTTCTGGGTTCGTCACAATGATCGCTTCATCAGCATGATACATTGCTAAAATTGCACCACGTTCGATACCCGCAGGTGAGTCACAAATAATGTAATCGAACTCTTGAGAAAGTTCGTCCATCACACGTGCTACACCTTCATCTGTTAACGCGTCTTTATCACGTGTTTGAGATGCTGGCAAAATGTAGAGATTTTCAATATCTTTATCGCGAATAAGCGCTTGTTGTAATCGAGCTTCGTTATTCAATACGTTTACAAAGTCATATACAACGCGGCGTTCACAGCCCATGATCAAGTCAAGGTTACGTAAACCCACATCAAAGTCGATCACAACAGTTTTGTGGCCGCGAAGGGCTAAACCTGTTGCAAAAGATGCGCTTGTAGTTGTTTTACCTACGCCACCTTTACCTGATGTTACGACAACAATTTTCGCCACCGAATCCACTCCTGTTATGGTTTAAATCCCCTTTTTTAATTAGGGGTTTGGTGATTATTTATACATTAAAATTGCAAAGCTTCAAATACTAGCTCTTGCTGGTCATTCAAATAAATATGTACTGGCTGTTTGACCACATGAGGTGGAATGTCATCAGCGACACAGTAAGTCCCTGCAATTGAAACCAATTCAGCTTCTAATGAATGGCAGAAAATACGTGCAGCCGTGTTCCCACCAGCTCCGGCAATGACTCTACCACGAGCACTACCATAAATATGTATATTTCCTGAAGCAATTACTTCTGAACCGCTATTAATACCAGCATTAATAATGATATCGCCATGGTCTTGGACTAAACATTGACCTGTACGCAAGATTTCATTGTGATACGACGTAGCATGACGAATGGTCGGTACTTCGACTGCAGCAATTTTATCTTCGGTTTTTTCTTCTGCAGGCGCGGGTTCTTCAACCACTTGTTCGCGTGTCGGTTTAACTTGTTGTAGTTTGCGATCCGCAGGAACTACGGGAAATTGGATAGCACGTGCTTGGTCCGATAGCGGACCTTCAGTGACACCAATCGGTTGAATTTCAATACTAATAAGTAGTTGAATCAGTGCAATTAGTTCTTGATCAACCGTACTTTCAATCACGGCTAATGTTCCGGGTGGAAAAGCCTTTTGGAACATTGGAGTAAGTTGCTGGCGGATCGCATCATGATCATTGGTATCGAGGTGAATGCGAATCGCATTGACCATTTTGCCTTTTATCCGTATATCAGCCATATTGAATCCTTGAGACTTCTAACTATTACTTTTGTGCCGAAGTAGTTATGTTGTAAATAGAGCAAATCCTAGAACAATTTGCATGAATACTCTAGCGGAGTTCGCAATTATTTTTGACTGAGTGTTTATTCTGTAGCTTGGTCCTGTTCCTGCATAATCTGCTGCCACTGTTTTACTTTCACTTGCTTACGAATGGCTTCTAGACTTTCAAAAACCGCAGAGCGAACCAACTCATCCAGCTGGGCATTATTTTCGATTTCAATACGGCTAACACGCTGTGAAATGTCTAAATATAGATTGGGTTTTTGAGCCGTAGATGTATTGGGATAAGCCAATGGGGAAATTAAACCTTGGGTAATATTTTCACCCAAACGTTGCCCGATACTTTGAATCTGCTGTTCAATGCGGCTGCCAACGATTGGCACTAAGCGCAATAGCTGCGTGAGCTCGGGGGTATCTTCAATGGCCTGACTGACGATTTGTCCGACATTTTTGGCGATCAATTCACGTTCAGTACGTAGCTCTTTGCTTAAATTTTCTTGCAAAATCTCAGCTAAAACTTGGGTGAACATCTCGCGGTGATGCTGCACAAGATTACTAATTAGGTCTTTATGGGTTGTACTGGTATTGAGCTCATGCTTAACACCATCTAACACGGTAAGTACTACTCGATCAGACAGTTCTTCCATCACCACACGATAATAAAACAAAGCTTTCTTTTGCCATGCCGATGGCACGATCTGATAACCCATTTCATACAGTCGATAGGCAATCACGCCCGCGCGAAATAAACGCAGGAAACGTAAATGCGGCACAATAGCTAAAATTTCGTACCAATGTATAAACGGGAAGAAGAACCAGCGCTGATGGTGCTTGTTGATGATGGCAATCGCCCAACGCACCAACAGTTCTACAATCAAAAAGATAATGAACCACGCTTCGGTGGTAATCACCCACGGATGCAAATGTTCACGGTAAAAACTCAGCACATCGGGCAGGTGGATACTGTTAAAGAACCAACTGCCAAGATTGCTCATGAGGAAAAAGTTCATGCATAGGCAGAACAAGTTAAAAACAATAATAAACACCATGAAAATGTCATAAATCAAAAACAGTTTGAATGACCAACTGTTTGGATTGACATGATGATATTTAGATTTCTTGTTTTGCGGCATGCTGTTCTGCGACATAAAAACTTCTTCTTAATTATTCAGTAACTGAGTATTTAGCTTTCATACGAGTAATGAGTTGGTCTTTCTCTGTCCACAGCTCATCCACCCAATGCTGAAATTTTTCACGGAACTCTACGTCATCTTCATAGTTGCCGCCATGCACCCACGTTGGAATTTTAATTTTACGTAAATCCACGGCTATGCGTGGAACTTCACCGAGCCAAAATTCGCCATAACCCGGCGCACCATTTGGATAGACGATGGTCATATCCACGAGGGCATCAACTTGATCCCCTAAAATATTGAGTGCCAGTGCTAAACCACCTGCTTTCGGCTTTAGAAGGTTTTGATACGGCGACTGCTGCTGCGCATGTTTTTCAGGTGTAAAGCGAGTGCCTTCCAAATAGTTCAGCAGGGTAAAAGGCTGGCTCAATAACTGTTCACAAGATTTACGCGCTTCTTCCATATCTCGATATTTAAGTTCAGGATTTTTCGCGATTTGTTCTTTGCTATGACGTTTCATCATTGGAAAGCCTAAAATTTTAAAAGCTTGTCCCACAAATGGAATGAAAATGAGCTCCCATTTGGTAAAGAAACGTGTCAGTGGCATACGGGTTAAACCAAAATATTGGTTAACTGTTGTATCGACCCAACTCTGATGGTTACAGGTCATGAGATAACGACCCTGCAAATTTAAATCGAGGTCTTCATCGATGGTGATATCCCATTTTGTGTTGGGTAAAACGTGATCAATTAACCAGTTATTGACCGTGAGCCAACTGTTGGTAATTTTTATGTTGGTTTCATCAACCTTTTTTGATTTTTTAAAGAGTTTGGTTAGACCAAGGGCTAGTACAGGAGGACCATGGAAAAAAGTACTGCCTGTCATAACTGAACCGACGGTAAGTCCTTTGCTAATTTTTTTTAGTGTCGGTTGCTTATTTGTTTGAGATGACATATAAAAAGTCCTAGCGGAAATTGTCCAAATAATGATTGATTCTAATAAATATAGTTCGAGTTGATTAAATAAAAAAGGGCATCTGCAGAACTGTGAAGAAATTGTGATGGAATTAACAAATAAATCTCGTATTCATATTACAAATTGTAACTAAACGTTTTATTATTAACAAAAAATCAATGGTTCAGCCATTTGTTTTACTTCATCATTTCAACCATACAACAAAACACAAAGAAGGAGGCATGCAATGCGTGCACTAGTAATTTCGGCAGTAGTTGGGGCAATGGCACTTACTGGTTGTCAAAACATGGAATATGACAAAGCAGCAATCGGTACTGGTCTAGGTGCTCTTTTAGGCGCTGGTATTGCTTATTCTAATGCTGATAAAGACAAAATGGGTCAAGCAGCTGCAATTGGTGCTGTAGTTGGTGGTGGTGCAGGTCTTCTTCTTGATAAGAAAGAACAACGTCTTAAACAAGAATTGGCTGGTACTGGTGTTGACGTAGGTCGTAATCCAGATGGTTCGATCAACCTTGTTATGCCATCAGTAACTTTCGCAACTAACTCTTCAACTATTCAATCTCAGTTCCAATCTGCGTTGAATGACGTTGCTAAAGTATTGCGTGAAGACGGTACTGCAAACAAACTTGCAATCGTTGTACACGGTCACACAGATAACACAGGTTCTGATGCGATCAACAACCCACTTTCTCAAAACCGTGCAAACTCAGTGAAAAACTACCTAGCGTCTCAAGGTATTTCTTCAACTCGTATTACTGCACGTGGTTACGGTTCAACTTCTCCAGTAGCGGATAACTCAACTGCTGCAGGTCGTGAACAAAACCGTCGCGTAGAAATCTCAGTTTACGAAACTAAATAAGTTTTAGTTCGAAACGAAAGGCCACCCTCGGGTGGCTTTTTTTATGGCATTTTTAATGACCGATAAAATACATTTTGCATTAGGCAAGATCGTTTCAGATGACTATAATCATCCTCGAATTAATAAGAGGAAAGACTATGTCACTGGCAAGTCAGTTGAACGACAAGCAACTTGAAGCAATGAAATACACTCAAGGACCCTTGTTAGTACTTGCAGGGGCAGGTTCAGGCAAAACATCGGTGATTACCCGTAAAATTGCCTATCTGGTGAAGCATTGTGGTATTCCTGCGCACCGTATCACCGCGATGACCTTTACCAATAAGGCCGCGCGAGAAATGAAAGAGCGTGTGACAAAGCTGATGAGCCGTGAAGAGGCAAAAGGGCTGTCGGTTTCTACCTTCCATAACTTCGGGCTGAATATGCTCCGTTTGGAATTAAAAAATACACCACTGAAAAATAACTTTTCAATTTTAGATGCAGATGACTGCAAACGCATTTTGATGGACTTAATGCATCGTGACAATTTATCCGGTGCAGAAAGTAAAGAGCTGATTGCCAAAGCCATGAAAATGATTTCAGATTGGAAAAACGATCTGATTCCACCTGAGCAAGCGCACACCACCTGTGAAACAGCAGAAGATGTTCAGTTTGCACATCTGTATCAACTGTATGAGCGTAATTTACGTGCCTACAATGCTGTGGATTTTGATGATTTGATTGTCATGCCGACGCGCTTATTACAAGAAAATGCAGAAGTGCGTGATCGTTGGCAGAATCGAATCCGCTATTTATTGGTCGACGAATATCAAGATACCAACACCGCGCAATATATTTTGGTGAAATTGCTTGTGGGTGTCATGGGGCAGTTCACCGCGGTAGGTGATGATGACCAATCGATTTATGCATGGCGTGGTGCTAAGCCTGAGAACATGGCTTTATTGAACGAAGATTTCCGTAATCTGAAAGTCATTAAGCTTGAGCAAAACTATCGCTCGACCAGTCGGATCTTAAAAGCAGCAAATACCGTTATTGGCAATAACCCACATATTTTCGATAAAAAGCTCTGGTCAGATAAAGGCCACGGTGAAGTGATCCGCGTGATTACTTGTCGTAATGACGATGATGAATCAGAACGCGTCGTAAAAGACTTGATCACGCATAAGCTGATGAACGGTAAAAACTGGAAAGACTACGCCATTTTATATCGTGGTAATTTCCAAGCGCGCGCTCTTGAGACACAGCTCCGCCAAATGCAGATCCCGTATAAATTATCGGGTGGTCAGTCTTTCTTCGCTCGTGCTGAAATTAAGGACTTGATGAGCTACTTGCGTCTGATCATTAACCCTGAAGATGACAGCGCATTCTTACGAATTATCAATACGCCAAAACGTGCGATTGGTCCTGTGACTTTGGAAAAGCTTGGTCTATTTGCGCAGGAAAGTAATTTATCTTTGCTCAGTGCAGCAGGGGATCAGCGCTTGAGCATGGCGATTCCGAAAAAAGCCACAACCCAATTGGCCGAATTTGCGGACTTTATTTCGACCTTTACCCGTGAATTATTAGAAGATGATGAGCCTGTTCCCATTATTCGTCGCATGATGATTGAAGCAGGTTATATCGACTATGTGAAAGAGTCTGCAGCGACACCTGCGCAGGAAAAAACCAAGCTGGATAATATTGAAGTGCTATATAGCAGTATTCAAAGTTTGATTAACCGTGCAGAAGATGTAGATGAAAAGAACATTGAAAGTGTGATTCGTAAGATGGTGCTGCTCGATATGTTAGAACAGCAACAAGAAGAAGAAGACACCGATAAAGTCAATTTGTTAACACTTCATGCGTCGAAAGGTCTGGAATTTCCATTCGTTTATTTGATTGGTCTGGAAGAAGAAATTCTACCGCATAAGAACTCTATCGCTGCCGACACCGTAGAGGAAGAACGACGTCTGATGTACGTGGGAATTACTCGTGCACGCCAAGGTTTAACTATGACTTTGGCAGAGCAGCGTAAAGCCGGTGGTCAAATGCGACAAATGACACCAAGTCGCTTCTTGGACGAACTACCACAAGATGAATTGGAGTGGTTAGGACGCAAGAAAAAGCTGGCAGGGGATATCGATCCTAAACAGCAAGCACAGCATTATTTAGAAAATTTACGCGTGCTGATTAAGCGTTAAAGCTTAATGCGTAGAATATATTATTTATTTTTTGAAATTCGTTTTATTGAAACAGGAATGAACCATGAAAGTTCAAGTTAAAGTTCTCGACACACGTTTAGGTACGGAATGGCCAATGCCAACTTATGCAACAGCAGGTTCGGCAGGCCTTGATCTACGTGCATGTGTAGAAGAAACCACCGTGATTGAACCGGGTCAAACTGTTCTGGTAAAAACAGGTCTATCTATTTATATCGAAGATACGCAGTATGCAGGTTTAATTCTGCCACGTTCAGGCTTAGGTCATAAACACGGCATCGTGTTGGGTAACTTGGTCGGTTTGATTGATTCAGATTACCAAGGTGAATTGATGGTGTCTGTTTGGAACCGTAGCCAAACGGCATTCAGCCTAGAGCCGGGTGAGCGTTTAGCACAATATGTTTTAGTGCCAGTTGTACAAGCTCAGTTTGATATTGTGGATGAGTTTGAAGCCACTGAACGTGGTGCAGGCGGTTTTGGTCATACAGGTAAAAACTAATCAGCGCTAAACATATTGCTGCAGTGCGTTGACAAGTAACATGCCTGCAATCAAGTAGCTAATAAAAAACCATCCTCGTGATGGTTTTTTATTTAAATTTTAAATTTATTCATAATATCTAGATTTTTATCGTGAAAGATTATGGTGCCTACCAGAGAGTGTTGAATTCTGATGAACTTAATACGTTTATACTTTTGAATGACATGAATATCTGAATCAATGATGAGTGATTTTATTTTGATCAATTTACTATATGTGTACAGAGTGGATTTTGAATATAAAAATCTTGGAAAAGTAAAAATTTAATTAGATAAAAGAAAATAAGCAAGTTAATTAAATGTAACTCAAAGATTTATTTATGAAAATAATCTTGAAAACAAGAAGTAATGTTAGATTGTTGTCAGATTTTTGGTCAGTGCTTAAATATTATTAATTGATTATTAACTAAAATTGTTATAAAAAAGTTACACTTTTTTACAGGATTTTATCCTTTAATTAAAAGCTTAAATTCTCATGAGAATTTTAGATTTTTTAATTAATAAAGATGTAATTAGAAGAACATAGTATGGGTTCACTGTTTAATCACTTTCCGCAACATATTTTTCGTGCATATGATATTCGCGGGAAAATATCGCTATTAAATGCTGATTTAGTTCAGTCGATTGCTTACGGCTTAGTAAAACAATATTTAGATGCAGGTCAAAAGAGCCTTGCTATTGGCTATGATGCGCGTTTAACCAGTCCAACCTATGCAACAATAATTCAAAAAGTCTGCCATGATGCTGGCCTTGAAGCGGAAATTATTGGCTGCTGCTCAAGCCCGATGTTGTATTTTATTGCGGGACAATTTCAAGGCAATGGCATTATGGTGACGGCGAGCCATAATCCAAAATCAGATAATGGTATCAAGTGGATTATCAAAGGTGAGCCACCTTGCCCGGAGATGATTCAACACGTCGCAGTCGAAGCACGAAATTGTTTCTCATCGGAACGTGTGCATTTGATGACTAAACTTGAGCCACACGAAATCAAGCCTGAATATTGTTTGGCTTATCAAAAATTCATTTTAGATGACATTCATTTACAGCAACCGCTTAAAGTTGTGATCGATGGCATGCATGGTTCAGCTGGGCATTGCGCAGCCTTATTATTAAATAAATTAGGCTGTGAAGTTTTGGCACTACGTTGCCAAGCTGATGGACATTTCCCTGATCATGCTCCAGATCCATCACAGCTCAAATATTTAACCCATCTCCGCCAAGCCATACAGCTACAAAAAGCCGATATTGGCATTGCTTTAGATGGTGATGGTGATCGTTTAGTGCTGATTGATGAGACTGGCAAAGTCGTTTCTGCAGATCGATTATTGTGTTTATTTGCTGAAATTTGTTTGACTCAAAAACCACATGCAGAGGTGGTATTTGATGTGAAATGTTCAACAATGATTCGGGATACCGTGTCTGATCTAGATGCGCAGCCTGTCATGATTCGAACGGGCAGTAGTTTCTTGCGAAAATATATTTCCCAATCTAAAGGCAAAGCGGTTTTTGGCGGAGAGTACGCAGGGCATTATGTTTTTAATGACGGCCGCGGCGGCGGTTATGACGATGGTCTATATGCTGCACTAAGAGTCTTAGAATATATTCAAGCTCAGGGACTGACATTGTCAGAAGCTTTGGCGAAATATCCAGAGCGCTTTAGTACCGAAGATTTATATGTCAGTACGCATCAGCATGATCCAGCGGAAGTTTTAAAGCAGGTTGAAGCCAATTCTACGCGAATTCTGGCACAAATCAGTAAAATTGATGGAATACGCCTTGATTTTGATGATGGATTTGGCATCATTCGAGCATCGAATACAGGTGAGTATTTCACTTTACGCTTTGATGCCAACTCATCAGCACGCTTAAAAGAAATACGAGATCTGTTTGTTTCCATGTTAGTTGAGCACTATCCAGACATTGCTCATGACATTCCAGATGCTCAATAAGGAGAGGCAAATGCCACATCAACATACTGGCATCGACAAAGCACAAATCCTGACGGAAGCTTTGCCGTATATTCAACGTTTTGCGGGTAAGACGCTGGTAGTGAAGTATGGTGGTAATGCCATGACCGATCCTGAGCTTGAGAGCTCATTTGCACGTGATATCGTGCTGCTGAAAACGGTTGGTTTAAACCCGATTGTCGTGCATGGCGGTGGTCCACAAGTGGATTCATTCCTCAAACAATTAGGCCGTGAGTCTGATCGTATTGACGGTATGCGCGTGACTGATCCTGCAACGATGGAAGTTGTCGAGATGGTCTTGGGCGGCAGCGTGAACAAATCGATTGTGAACTTAATCAATAAACACGGTGGCCGTGCCATTGGTTTAACGGGTAAAGATGGTAATTTGATCCGTGCGCAAAAATTATTGATGGAAAAAACAGCCGAAGATGGTTCAGTAAAACAGATTGATTTAGGTCTAGTTGGCGAAGTGGTTGGTGTGAAAACTGACGTACTTGAAATGTTTACCCAAAGCGATTTTATTCCTGTGATTGCACCATTAGGTGTAGACGAAGACGGCAATACCTATAACATCAATGCTGACTTGGTTGCAGGTAAAGTGGCGGAAGCATTGGGTGCGGAAAAGCTAATTCTATTGACCAATATCACGGGTGTTTTAGACGAAAATAAAAATCTGTTGACTGGGTTAACCACCCAAGAAGTCGATCGTTTGATTGAAACTGGCGTGATTTATGGCGGCATGATTCCGAAAGTTGGCTGTGCATTAGATGCAGTCAAAGGTGGCGTAATCAGCGCGCATATTGTTGATGGTCGTGTACCTCATGCAACATTACTTGAAATCTTTACGGATCATGGTGTGGGTACATTAATCACCAATCGAACCAATGTGAAAAAAGCTTAAGATACTTAGCATTTTTTGATATAAAAAAGCCTCTTTTGAGGCTTTTTTATTATTTATCAGTTGGCTAAGTGAGATTTGTATAGATCAAATAAAGTATTTGCCCTGTTGGATTATAAAAACTCTTACAATGGCGCCGATTTTAGATTTACAACAACTAAAACTGTCATGCACAATAGAGAAATCATAGATTTACTGCTGAAATGATCGATATGTGCCAGCTGCTCGGAATGAATTGTGCGACTCCTACCGATATAACTTTTTCGTTTCGGGGATTTTCGCAGCGAGCAGGAATTACCTCAGATCATTGTGATGGCTTTGGTATCGCTTTTTTTGAAGATAAAGCATGTCGTTTATTTGTCGACAATCAATCTGCTGTAGAGTCTCCGATTGCTGAGCTGATCCGAAACTACCCGATTAAATCTCGCAATGTGATTGCACACATTCGTAAAGCGACACAAGGCAAAATTAATCTTGAAAACTCACATCCATTTAGTCGTGAATTGTGGGGCAGACAGTGGATTTTTGCACATAATGGCGACCTACATGGCTTTCAGCCTGAGCTCACAGGGCGCTTCAGCCCCGTCGGCAATACCGACAGTGAATTGGCCTTCTGCTATTTGCTCGAGCAAATGGTGAAACGTTTTGGTTATACCGAACCTACACTCGATCAGGTGTTTGATCTGTTATTAGAAATTTCTCCTAAAATTGCAGAACATGGCACCTTTAATTTTTGTTTGTCTAATGGGCAGGCGCTATTTAGTTATGCGATTACCAAGCTGCATTGGCTGGTTCGAGAGTTTCCATTTCAGCCTGCACAGTTGATTGATATTGATGTTGAAGTCGATTTTAGTGAAGTCACTACGCCTGAAGACCGTGTTGCCGTGATTACCACTGAACCCCTAACGCAAAACGAAGTTTGGACAGCATTTGAGCCGGGTGAAATGATTTTATTTCAACATGGTCGTCCAATTCGTGCTGCAAAGACGGTTGTTGAACGTTTAGAACGTGAGCGGCTGGACCCATCTTTAAAACGTGTCACACGTGCAGATCAGTATTAATTTTGAATGAAAGATATTCATTATAAAAATGAATATCTTACACTTTATTGAATTAAGGGTGTTTTCTAAGATATTGAATTGATTAAAAAATATCTTAGCTTTATACTCGGGATTAAATAAATTAACATAATAAAAACAATTGATTACAATATAAATGGCAGTATTTCAATTAAAACCAACCTTTTTACTTCATTTTTATTTAAGTTCTTTAATTATATGATGAAATTTACGTGATAAGTCCTTCATATTTATAGGTGGTCGTAATGAAAATGAAATGGGTTCCAGAATACAATACTGGTATCGATGTGATTGACGATCAACACAAACGGATTCTTGACTACATCAATGAAATTGATGGCATTGACGCAAATACAGATCGTGATCGTGTAAAACAAATTCTGGAAAACATTATTGATTACACGCAATCACATTTTACCTTCGAAGAATCTTTACAAGAAGAAGCGGGTTATAAATATCGTGTGCCACATAAACGCGTACATGATTTATTTATTAAAAAAATTGAATCTTACCGTGACCGTTTTGAAATGGGGCATGCGATTGAAAATGAATTACATGAAGTGCTTTCAAAATGGCTGATTAACCATATTCAGCACGATGATGCTGATTATGTCGGTGCGGTTAAAGAAAATATGATGGGTATCATCAAAGAAAAAGAAAAGAAAAAAGGCAAAAATTGGTTTGCACGTTTCTTTTCATAACCTCAAAAAATGAAATAAAAACAATTAAATTCTAATAATATCATTTGCGCAGCAAATCACCTTTAAGGTGATTTGCTTTTTGTTTTTGATTTTCAAGGCACAGCAAGGCAAAATAGCGCTAGAATTTTCAAAGGAATTTGTCATGCAGGACAATGCGATGTCGAAATGGTTATCGCCACTGATGGCGTTCTGTTTATCTTTTATCATTATTGCAACTTTAGCACCGGTAACAGGTATTCAAATTGAACGTCAGCTAGATTTCTGGCTGTTGTGGCTAGGTACAATGCTTATTTTAGCTTTACCGCTATGTTATTTGGAAATTGCTTTAGCAAAACGTTCAAAAATTACAGCAGTTCAAGCACTGTCTTTGCTAACACGTGATGCGGATGCTTCACCCAAATGGCGTATAGTCGGTTGGCTTGCCGTAGTATTTATTCCATTTTTAGCAGGTGCCATGCTTTCAGCCGCGTCGCAATATGTGGCAATTTTTACAGCTAATGGCTTTGCCTATAGCATTATTTTGGCTGTCCTTGCGGTCATTGCATTTGCATTGTCGTTTGTACCACGCCAATTTTTAGTGATTTTGACCGCTATTGGTGTGATTGCTGCAGTAGTTTTAGCGAATGTTATGGGAACTGCCTTACCAGAGTGGAAAATGACTGCGCTCGAATTTAGTGAGTGGGGCAATGCAACTGTCTTGGCGCTCGTAGCAAGTGGTTTGGGGATGGGCTTGTATTGGCAGTCAAGTTTACCAGCCGTGAAGCAACAAGAGATTGCAAGCAAAACGGTATTTCCGATTTGGATCGCTCAACTTTTGGCAGTGGTTGCTTTTGCCTTTTTCGCAGCAAAAGCACAAGTATCTGCTTTAGCACTGGTTGTGGGTTTAGTCGCAGCTTCAGCATTGCTGATTCAAATGGCACGTGAACAATTACAACAACGCCAATTGGCCATAGTGGTGCAATGGGCGATTTTATTGGTTGCGGTTTTTGTATGGGCACTGAGCACTGTTGTTCCAGTATTTAATATTGCCTTGTTGATTTGGGGCTTAATTATTTGTCTGATTTATGCGATTTTCGCAGGTTGGATTATGAAGATTAGTCATCTACGTAAGTCAATGAACTTCAGTCATGAAACCTTTTATAATATTTGGCGTATTGCTGTACGTATCGTAGTGCCCTTGTCAATAATATTGGCATTGGTGGCTGTGATTGGGCAGTTATTCTAATGACAGCTCAGTTACAAGTGTGGGTGGCTTATGCGAGCGTGGAACAGCAGATATTAATTCCTCTAATCTTTAATCCCGGTATGACGGTTGAAGATGCTATTGTGCAAAGTGGCATTCGAAAACAAGTAGATTTACCAGAAGTATTAACACTAGGAATCTTCGGGGCGCGTGTAAGCGATTCATCTCAGTTACTTGAAGCAGGTGATCGTGTCGAAATCTATCGTGCATTAACCATTAATCCGAAAGATATTCGTCGTAATCGCGCCAAGAAAAATCCCGTTGGTCGTTATTGTCGAGGCAATCGTTTCAAGCAATTGTACTTATAAAAAAAACCCCTAAATTTAGGGGTTTATTTTTATCTGAAAGCGACTATAGTGGTGGCGCAGTTAAAATCGCTTCTTTAGAACCTGGTAAGCCAGGTTGAGACTCTGGAATGGTTTCTAAGCCTTCAATTTTTTGAACGATACCGTTTTGGTCAAAGAAGATTTTTAAGTGTTGACCATGTGCAGCAGGAATCTTGGCTTTTTTAGCATATGTTCCTGGGGTATACTTATAAATGTAGTCCCAACGTAACGGATTCATTGGATCGGCAACAGTTGGACTACCTAGCAAAAAGCGAACTTGTTGGTGGCTCATTCCCACTTGAATTTTAGCCGCTTGTGCTTGAGTTAAAGGTGTACCTTGTGGAATATCAACTTTATAAACGCCCAAGGTTGAACAGCCTACGAGCAATGAAGTGACGAATAACGTCAGCATGATTTTTTGCATTTTGCTAAACTATCCCAAATTAATTATGATGCATTTGATCCAAGGATAGATCATACTGCATCTAAACTTTGTTGCATATTCCAACTTTAATTTTGTTGAGAGACCTTTTTTCATGCCTATTTCAAATCAAGATTTACGTAAAGCTGGACTTAAAGTTACACTTCCACGAATTAAAATATTGGAATTGCTTGAAAATTCAAGACAACATCACTTAAGCGCAGAAGATATTTATAAGACTTTACTTGAACAGGGTGAAGATGTGGGTTTAGCAACTGTGTATCGCGTGTTAACACAGTTTGAAGCTGCAGGTATTATTCAACGCCATCATTTTGAAAACAATCATTCTGTTTTTGAGATTATGCAAGAAGATCACCATGACCATATTGTGTGTCAAAACTGCAATAAAGTGGTGGAATTTACTAATGATGTGATTGAGCATGAGCAACATCAAGTGGCAGAAAAATTTGGTTTCCAACTTACAGGTCACTCATTAAATCTTTATGGCTATTGTGATGCGCCTGAATGCCAAGAAGCATATCGTAAAAAATAATCCGATGCGGATGAGAATGAATAAAAAACAGACTTCATATGAAGTCTGTTTTTTATTTCCGAAAGCATCATGCAGAATTAATGTTGACCATCAAAGGTAATATTTGAATTTGCACGCAGTAAATGCTCACCGCCTTCTTCAGACAATTTAATTTGTAGACGCAGGTCGTTCGGTGAGTCGGCATGTTTTAGCGCATCTTTGTAGCTAATTTGCTTGGCTTTATAAAGGTCATATAAGGCTTGGTCAAAGGTTTGCATACCTAGTTCACGAGAGCGCTTCATCAGGTCTTTAATTTCGTGCACTTCACCCTTACGGATTAAGTCTGAAATTAAAGGTGAGTTGATCAAAATCTCAATGGCAGCACGACGTGAATTACCATCAATGGTTGGAATCAACTGCTGCGCAACCATTGCTTTTAAGTTCAAAGATAAGTCCATGAATAGCTGACTATGACGATCTGCTTCAAAGAAGTGAATGATACGATCGATGGCCTGGTTGGCGTTGTTGGCATGCAGTGTTGCAAAAACCAAGTGACCGGTTTCAGCAAAGGCAATCGCATAGTCCATGGTTTCACGTGAACGAATCTCACCAATCAGAATCACGTCAGGTGCCTGACGTAGCGTATTCTTTAAGGCAACTTCGAAAGAGTCGGTATCAATACCCACTTCACGTTGGGTAATGATACAGCCTCGGTGTTGGTGTACAAATTCAATCGGGTCTTCAATTGTAATGATATGACCTTTGCTATTTTCATTACGATAGCCAATCAAAGATGCCAAAGAGGTTGATTTACCTGTACCCGTTGCACCTACGAAAATGATAATGCCACGCTTGGTCATCGCTAATTCTTTTAAAATCGGCGGTAATTTCAACTCATCCATCGTTGGAATAACGGTTTCGATACGACGCAGCACCATACCTGGCTGGTCACGTTGTTGAAAGGCGCTGACACGAAAACGAGCAGATTTACTGGTATTGCTAATGGCAAAGTTACATTCGCGCGTATCGGCAAATTCCTTACGCTGTTTGTCAGACATAATCGAATGTAAGATTTGACCGACAGTCGGGCCCGGTAACTTAGTCGAGCCAATTGGCAAAATTTGCCCATTGATCTTAATCGAGGGTTCAACATCGGCTGTAATAAACAAATCCGATGCCTTTTTCTCCACCATATAATCAAGTAAGCCGTTAAAATCCATAACGATCGCCCCAGAAAAATAAAAAAATTACAAGAAAGATTCGGGTTGTTTCGCTGCAGTCCGTGCAGTTTGCGTACTAATAATGCCTTTTGCGACAAGGTTTTTTAAGCTTTGATCGAGTGTGGTCATACCGTAGTTGGCACCCGTTTGAATCGCAGAATACATTTGCGCGACTTTGTTTTCACGAATCAAGTTACGGATCGCAGGAATACCGATCATGATTTCATGCGCAGCCACACGACCGCCACCATTTTTCTTGAGTAGGGTTTGTGAAATTACGGCTTGAAGTGATTCAGATAACATGGCACGAACCATGTCTTTTTCTTCAGCAGGGAATACGTCAATCACACGGTCAATGGTTTTTGCGGCAGAGGTTGTATGGAGTGTACCGAAGACCAAGTGACCGGTTTCAGCAGCTGTCAGCGCCAAACGAATGGTTTCAAGGTCACGCATCTCACCGACTAAGATAATATCCGGGTCTTCACGCAGTGCGGAACGAAGTGCTTCGTTAAAGCCGTGCGTATCACGGTGTACTTCACGTTGGTTGACCAAGCATTTTTTTGATTCGTGTACAAATTCGATCGGGTCTTCGACCGTTAAAATATGGTCATAACGGTTGTCGTTAATGTAATCAACCATCGCAGCAAGCGTGGTTGATTTACCCGAACCTGTTGGACCGGTCACCAATACGATGCCACGTGGATATTCACAAATATCCTTGAATATTTGGCCCATGCCAAGATCTTCAATGGTTAGTACTTTTGAAGGAATGGTACGGAATACGGCACCAGCACCACGGTTTTGGTTAAATGCGTTCACACGGAAACGAGCCACACCAGGTACTTCAAATGAAAAGTCAGTTTCTAATTTTTCTTCGTAATCACGACGCTGTTTATCGTTCATGATGTCGTAAACCAATTTGTGCACTTCTTTGTGTTCAAGAGCAGGAAGGTTGATACGACGAACTTCACCATCCACACGAATCATTGGTGGCATACCAGAAGATAAATGTAAATCCGAAGCGTTATTTTTGGCAGCAAAGGCCAATAGTTCTGTAATGTCCATAAAATCCCCGAGATAAAAATTAAATCTTAATTATTTTGATAGAATAATAAGGCTTTCCCACAGCTTAACCAACACTTAGTTGCAGGGCAATGCAAAAAAAGATGAATGAAATGAGAACCCCGTCAATGAATAAACTTCAAGAAGCACGAAATCAAGTCTTGCAGCAAATTGAGCAGGCTTGCCAACTTGCGGGTCGACCACAGCAATCGGTTGAATTGTTGGCTGTATCTAAGACGCATCCTGCTGAAATGCTAAGAGAAATGTATGCAACGGGGCAACGCTCATTTGGTGAAAATTATCTGCAAGAAGCGCTTGAAAAAATTGAGGCTTTGGCAGATTTAGAGATTGATTGGCATTTCATTGGTCATGTACAGCGCAATAAAACCAAACATTTGGCTTCAAACTTTGCTTGGGTGCATGGGGTAGACCGTTTGATTATTGCGGAGCGTTTATCAAGCCAGCGAGAAGCGACGCAAGCACCTTTGAATATTTGCCTACAAGTCAATATTGATGCGCAAGATACGAAGGATGGCTGTCAGCCGAATGAAGTAGCAGGTTTGGTCGCACAGATTTCTACGCTACCGAATTTACGCTTACGTGGACTGATGGTGATTCCTGCTCCAAACAATCCGCAAGCGTTTGCTGATGCCAAAATGCTCTTTGAACACGTCAAAGCACAGCATGCGAAACCTGAAGATTGGGATACATTAAGTATGGGGATGTCAGGCGATATGACTGATGCGATTGCTGCGGGTTCAACGATGGTTCGCGTGGGGACAGCATTGTTTGGCGCACGTGATTATTCAAAATAGGACAGAAGATTCAGCCTGCTTTCAAAAACTAGGCTTATAAAGTGTAAGCACAGCAGATAAATTTTCACAATAGATGAAACCTATGGGTTCAAAGTGAGCCTTTTAATTTGAACTTTCCATTAAAGTTGAGTACAAAATAATCAGGATGTTTTTGATATTGAAGTAATTCACACTTGGACAAATAGGGAAGTTCATGACGGCATATTATCAGTTGATTCAACGCGACGTAGATGCGCAAGGCTGTGTCACGGCACATTACCATTCGACCAATTTAGCACAAGGTGCATGGAATGCACATGAGCAACACATGGCACCAGCTACAGGCATTATTTGTGCTGAATTAGACCGTTTTTCACCACGTCATGATATGCGTATCGGGCGCATTAGCCTCGATATTTTGGGCTTAATTCCTGCTGGCGAGTTTGAAATAATCACGCAAGTGATTCGTCCGGGAAAAACCATTGAACTGATTGAATCTGAAATGCGGGCTCAGGGCAAAACCTGCATTGTGGCACGCACTTGGCGCATGATGACGCAAAATAGCCAGTCCGTGAAAGGTTTGGAGGATGCTGATGTGACTGGGCCAGAAACTGCGCCGATTTGGGACGGTATCCGTCAGTGGCCGGGGGGATATATTCAGTCGATTGAAGCAAGAAGCCATGGGCGCCGTGCAGGTCAAGGCATTGTGTGGCTGAGAACACAGCATGACATGGTTGAAGGTGAGCCGACTGCTGATTTTGTCCGTTTAATGGGCATGGTTGATACCGCCAATGGTATTGTTCCGCGTCAGGATTGGCCATTTGGCTGGGGCTTTCCAAATCTGGATCTACAAATCCATTTGCACCGTTTACCACAGGGACAGTGGTTAGGTCTGGAAACCGTGCAGCAGTATGGAGCGGATGGTGTTGGTTTGAGTAGTTCTGTATTGCATGATGTCCATGGCCCATTTGGGCGTAGTGAACAGATTTTAACGCTACGTCCACTCGGGACGTAATGATCTAGAGAATCAAAAATTATAAAGCCTGCTTTAAGCAGGCTTTTTTTAAGATACGATTTGGATGGTGCTTGCACCTGCTCCGACAGGATTGACCTGAATTTGCACAGGGATTCGTTCGTGCATTTCTTGAATATGCGAGATCAATACTACTTTACGGCCTTGGTTTTGCAACTGATCTAGAGCATTCATGACCATGTGTAGACTTGAGGCATCTAGCGTGCCAAATCCTTCGTCAATAAATAGGCTTTCGATTTTCGTTGTTCCTGATGCCATGCTTGCAATGGCTAAGGATAAAGCGAGTGCTGTTAAGAACGACTCACCACCTGAAAGCGAAGAGACAGAGCGAGTTTCGCCATCCATGTCATGATCGATAATGGCTAGACTTAAGGAATTTTCAAGGCGCTTTAAGGTATAGCGCTGTGAAAGTATCGCCAATTGCTGGTTAGCATACTCGATTAAAATATCAAGGTTATATTGCTGCGCCAAATCACGGAACTTCTTGCCCGTTGCATCGCCCATTAAGCTCGAAATTTTATTCCAACGATGTTCTTCAGATTGGATCTGTTGAATCTGATCGGCAAATTGTTTTTGTTTGCTGAGGTTAGAAAAATGAACATCTAACTTACTTTTAAGTTGATCTCTAAGTTCTTGCTGTTCTGCAAGGGCTTTAAGATTTAGTGCAATGACACGCTCGATTTGTAAAATTTGTATTTCAGGCTGTGTTTTTAAATGCTGTTTCAACGTTTCTTGAATAGCCTGAATACCTGCTTGAGCATCTGAATAGGCACGTTCTGCATTTAAAACACGCTGTTTAAGCTGCTGTTCTTGTTCATATGAAATTGCACTAAGTTGCGCTAACAGCGTTTCACTAAATTCTGAATTTTGGCTCATCCATTGTTGAAGCGTATTTTCAACATGCCTCATTTGAGTGACTAATTGTGTTTGCTGGGTGAGGTATTCTTTTAAGCGACTTTGACTGGTTTCAAAGGCTTGACGTACTTGATCGAATGTTTGACGAGCCTGATTGAATCTCGTCTGTAACAGTTGTCTGTTTTGGTCAAAATCATTTAACCAATCATGTGGTTTTTCAACTTGTGTTTGGGTCATCTCAAAAATAGTTTGAATCGCAATATCACTATTTTTTTTGCCCTCAATTGTTAAATTTTCAATTAGATTTTGAGCCGTTTGAATTTTTTCCTGACTAAATTTAATTTGTTGCTGATAGTGCTCAAGCTGTTGTGAAGTTTGATTATATTGAGTATTTAACTCGTGGCGTTGCTTTAAGTAATTTTGACGTTGTTGTAGTGTGTGATAAATCTGTTCAGCCGCGCTTAAAGTCGACTGTTCCCATAATTTTTTTTCTACGTCATTCAACACAATGAGAATATGCTGAATATTGATTTCAGCTTGTTGCACACTGGATAAGTGCTGTGTGGTTTGTTGAATTGAAGTTATGAGTGCATGACTTTGTTTTTGAGCATTTTCATGTGAAATTAAGGCATCTTCAGTTTGTTTTTGCGCTTGTTGTGATTCATTGATTCTTGTCTGAATCAGTTGCGCCAAGGCTTCATGCTGATGTGAAAAATCAAAAGAAATATTTAGAATATTTAATTGTTGTTGAAGCGCATTTTTTGCCTGATCTAGTTGTATTTTTAAGGTCGCTAGCTGTTGCGCATTGGCATCCATTAACGCGGTTTGCTGAGTGGAGGTGGTTTGTAATTTTTGCCAAGCTTCGAAAGCCACTTTTTCCAATGCAAGTGCTTGTTGTTCTTGTTGCGTTTGTAGTTTCAGTAATTCATCAGAAAAAGCTTCTTTTTCTGAATAAGGATGATGGGTACTTCCACAGACTAAACACGCTTCGCCATCGACCAAATCTGCACGCAATTTTTCAATATTTTCCGTATTCAGTAAGCGCTGTTGTTGCAACATGTGTTGCAGTTTTTCACGCTCATTTTTCTGCGTTTGATAGGTAAGTTCGGCCGTTTTTAGCTGCGTATGACTTTGTTTAATTTGCTGAGTTAGTGTACGTTTCACCGTCATGAGATTGTTGTTTTCAGCATCAATATTTTGGAAGCTTTGCCATTGTTGCTGAACAACATTGAGCTGATTTAATTTTTGTAAAAGCTGGTCACGTTCGTAACGTAGTGATGAAATTTTCTGATTGAGCGCATCTTCTTGCCCAAATGTTTGCGTTAATTTTTCAAGTTGTTTTTGTTGTGTCTGTAATTGTGTATTGGCTTGTTGCACATTGCCATAATTTTTTTCAAATTGTGCATAACTTTGAATAAATCGTTGAGTCTGTGTGATATGCGCTGAAAGTGCATCATCGAGTGAGGCAAAGTGATTTGAACTTTCTAGCTGTGCCGTGTGTTGAGCAATATTGGTTTGCAGTTGCTCAAGCTGTTCCTTCATCTGTTTTTCATTGTTGATATGCGGAACAAGTTGGTTTTCAATCTCTTTAAAATCACCTTGCGCTTTGCGTAATTGATCTACCAATACAAGACGTTCAGCAATCCGGTCACGCACCAGTTTAATTTTGTCTTGATGTTGAATCTCAAATTGATGCTGTTGTTTTTGTTCTGTATCTATTTTTTCAAAGATGGTTTTTTCAGCATTGAATTGTTGTTCAATCTCTGAAAAATGCTGTTGTGCATGTGTCAATTGCGGCTGTAATTGTGCAATTTCAAGCTTGATATTTTTTTGTTGAATTACACTTGGGCGTATAGATGAAAAGCGTTCAAGTTGTTGCAGTTGTAGCTTTTCAGGCGCAAGTGCATCAAGTTGTTGTTGCTGATTTTGTAGTTGTTGCTGACGTGCTTGCACATCAGTTTCGTATTTTTGCTTTTGTTCATACCACTGTTGATTTTTTTCGAACGCTGATTTTTCTATTTCCAGCTTTTTATATTCTGTAGAAACCGTATTGAATTGATTCGTGGTTGTTATTAGATCTTCATCAGACAATATTTCAATATGTCCTAAAACATTTTCCAGCTCTTTACGCTGATTGGCAATTTGTTTAGTTTTTTCAAAGGCCAATTGACCAATTTTTCCGAAAATACTGGAATTGGTCAGATATTCCAATAGCTCGCCACGTTCATTATCACGCGCTTTTAAAAAAGCGGTCACTTCTGACTGAGCCAGTAAAACGGCACGGGTGAACTGTTCAAAACTGAGTTGAGTAATGCGTAAAATTTGGCTCTCAACCGCTTTGGTTTTATCCGCAACAACAGTGCCATCTGTTAAGCATTTCAGTGAGCGCTGTACGCTTTGCAATTTACCGTTTGGGTTTTCACGGGCACGTTTAATTTCCCAACGTGCAGAATAGACTTTTTGGTCTTGAGCAATAAAACTGAGCTCGGCAAAGCCTTGGCCTGTACCACGGCGCAAGACTGTTTGCGGTGAGTTGGTCGGCAGCTCTGAACCATCTACATCGATGAGTTTGCCATCGCTGTCTTTTAAGCGCGGCACACGGTTAAACAGCGCCAAACACATGGCATCTAAAATGGTTGATTTACCTGCACCTGTTTTACCAATAATTGCTACTAAGCCTGCACTGGCTAAAGGCTCAGATTCAAAATCAATAAAATGTTCACCCGCTAAAGATGCCAAGTTTTTAATACGTATAGATAAAATTTTCATGGCAATTCCTTAAGTGTTCGCATCATCTTCAAGTGATTTTTGTGCTTCATCGACCAAACTTAAAAAATCTTTCATTACGGTGTCATCAGCACCATAGCCTTGTTTTTCCCAAAGGTTTTGGAATAATTTTTCAGGCGTAGGTGGATCAAGGTTGATTGCGGCTTGTTGCTGATTATTTTGATCTGAGTTTAAATAACGGCGGCTGATGCGCACCAACCGATAACGGTTCGGCGCTAAAGCCTCTTCAAACTGCTGTCGTAAATTCGGTGCAGGCGGGGTGTCGGTATGGTATTCAATTTCGACATATTCACGCTGATCAATATCTTCAATTTCACCGCTCGCCAAAGCAGATAATTGTGCCAAAACTTCTGGAATTGTGCCTTTGATGCGATGCAATTGCACACTGCGCGGAATTGCTAAGGACCCCATTTGAAAGCGTGATTCATCTGTTTGAGTTGGATCAATACTGATCTCAAGCACTTGGTGCTTATAATTAATTTCACTAAATGACAGGGGAATCGGTGAGCCGCTATAACGGATATGAGTTTGTCCAACTTTTTGCGGTTTATGCAAATGCCCAAGAGCCACGTAGTCAATTACATCATCAAACAGGGCGGTTGAAATTGCTTCTTCATTGCCCATAATAATCGGGCGCTCTGAGTCTGACGTTTCACCGCCTTGCATGTGGGCATGGGACATTAAAATTAAGGCTTGATCTGGAGTTTTACGTGCATTGGCTTCCGCAATTAATTGTTGATGTACATAGGCAATGGCATTTTGACTATTGGTGGTTTGATCATTGAAACCGGTGATCTCGGCAGCACGTAGAAAAGGTAAAGTCAGGCACCATGCCACTACATTTTTGTGTTCATCATAAATAGGTACCAGCAGTCGGTCTAAATCGAGCTGACCTTCGGTATTTTTATGGACCACGCCTACAGCTTTGGCATGGTATTTTTCTAATAAAGGCTCAACTTGTTCAATACGGTAGCCTGAGTCATGGTTGCCTGCGATCATCAGGGTTTGCATGTGCGGAGCCCGCTCATGTGCATCTGCTAGAAACTGATACAACTGTTTTTGCGCTCTGGAAGCGGGGTTGATCACATCAAAAACATCGCCTGCAATGAGCAGGGCATGTGGCTGTTTTTGTGCTATTTGTTCAAGCAGCCAATTGAGAAACTGTTCATGTTCGTAGTCACGTGAGTGGTTATAGAAAAATTGTCCTAAATGCCAATCAGAAGTATGAAAAAAACGAACAGTCATGCAAGCCCCAAAAATCAAAAAAATTGATTGGGGTCTAAAGTATCACAGATGTTCACATTTTCGAGGGTGATTAATCATTCATACGTCAAACTAAGTCGTTCTCGACAGTTACAAGGTCATCAATCTAAGCTGTTACTGTGCATTTGGATCGACTTGTACGAGGCCAAAGGTATTGTGGTCTGGGTCTAAGAAATAGCCTTGCCAACATTGACCAGGAATCGCAAATTTTTCCATGGCAATTTGACCACCCTGCGCCAAAATTTTCTCAGCGATATGGTCGAAATCTTCAACTTCAAAACTACAGGTAAATGCATTGGTGCCGCAGTGCGTTGGTGGAGTCTGAGCAGGGCGTTCTAACAGGCCACCATGAATGCCTTGAGTTTCAATACGGAAGTATTGAATCGGTAGCCCTTCAACTGGGATAAATGACCAACCGAAAACCGCAGAATAAAAGGCCACTTCACGCTTTGGATCGGAGCTTTGAATTTCAAAATAGCAGAGCTGGTTCATTGTTATTACTCTTTGTTTGATGGATTGCACATTTCAAATAGCAGAGATTTGAAATTAGGCTAAAAAATACCAAGAACTAGGAATATAAAATGTTGTTCTAATCCTGTATATAGATCAATTGTTGTACAGCAGGTGTATTACCTGCATTTGGGGTAGCAGGAGATGCAACATGCCAAATAATCCTTTTGATGAAGAAAAACTTGCAAATAGTATGGTGTATAAGACTTTATTAGAGTCTACATTAGCCATTCCTTGGTGTATTGATTGGGACAGTAAAACATTCAGCTATATTGGACCGCAAATTGAAAAGTTGCTCGGTTGGAAGCAAAATACTTGGCGCACCGTTCAGGACTGGGCATCACGTATGCATGAGGAAGACCGTGATTTTGTGCTGAATTATTGTGTTTCGCAGTCGATGGCTGGTATAGATCATGAGGTAGATTATCGCGCACTTAAAGAGGATGGTTCATATCTTTGGATACGTGATGTTGTGCATGTCGTGCGTAAACCAAATGGTGATGTAGATTGCCTCGTAGGATTTATGTTTGATATTTCCGAACGTAAAAAACAAGAAGAACAGTTACAAAAATTGCAACGTCAGCTCGAAGAATATTCATATAAAGATGGCTTAACCGGTATTGCCAATCGACGTTTGTTTGATGACTTTTATCAACGCGAATGGTTGAACGCGATACGCACACAAAAGCCACTGAGTTTAATTCTGATCGATTTGGATTATTTTAAACAATACAACGACTTGAATGGTCATGTGATTGGGGATACCTGTCTGCGTCAAATTGCGAAAAGTTTGGAATCTTGTTGTACACGACCTCGTGATTTAGTCGCGCGTTTTGGTGGTGAGGAATTTGCTTGGATTTTACCAGAAACCAATGAGGCAGCAGCAGCAGTGATGGCCGATAGAATTATGGAGGCCGTGCGTGCTGCACGATTACCGCATAAAGCTTCAGCGGTGTCTGAACTCGTCACACTCAGCATGGGGGTAAAAACCATTATTCCATCAGATCTAGATAATCGAATGCAATTTTTGGATCAGGTCGATAAAAACCTCTATGTAGCGAAAAGACAGGGGCGTAATCGCTATTGTGCTGCATAACATGGCTTTGCTGTTGTGACTTATTTTAAAGTTGCAGCAAGTTTTTAGTCAGTCGATATTTTATCGGCTGATTTTTTTGGGTGTAGAATATAAAAATTAAATGCTGAATACATAAGGCACAAAATAAAAGACCGACGATTCGAGTGATGATGAAATCGTCGGTCAAAAAATCGATTTCAAATTTAAGTGATGGCTGCTGTTCATACTTAAATTCAAAATGAAACTTATTGCTTTTAAAAAGGTCACCGAAACATTGTGGATGCCGTCCAAATCATCGGTTGCTACAGACCTTGTACCCTATATAACGTAGCTGATTACAGATTGGTTGACATGAAAATGAAAAAAAATGCATTTTTTTTTATACTAGGTGTCAACTTCTTCTTGGGTTAGGGTCATGGTGTCTTTAACACGTTATTTTTTCTTGTTTTTTTTCATTTGTTTAATCATGACCTGTATTTGCGGTGTGATCGCAGCATTATTGCCACAGGGTGTGGGTGGTATTTTAACGGTCATACCCTACCTGATTGCCATGATCGTGGTGTTATTTCGGTTTTTAAATAAAAATCAGAGAGCACCGACACAGGCAGAACGTAAAAAATTTACCCTAGGTTTTAGCCTGATTTTTTGGTTATATAATTTTGGTTTTGTACTTTTGGGTATCGTAATTTTTTCAAGAAAAGATCCTGAAATTTGGCAAAATTTAATGCTCTATATTCAACATCCTCAGTTTATGAGTTTAATGGTGATCATGTTGTTGCTGATGGCTATCCCTTTGTATTTAATCACCTATTGGTTTTATGGTCCGCAAGCACAGCGGATGGCTGCTCAAAAGTTTGGTGCATAAAGCTTGATCGTTTGGTGATCTTGTTCTATAGATAATAGTATTATTTCATATAGATAAGAACAAATTATGCATCAGCCCACAGTACTGCTGACGGGTGGCAGCGGTTTTATTGGCACACATCTCATCAAGGCACTTTTAGCTGCGGATTATAAAGTGATTGGGCTCAGTCGTAAGGCTGGGCGTATTTCTACATCGCCACATTTAACTTGGGTACAGCAGCTCGATCAAATTCCTCATGACAGAATTGATTATGTGATTAATCTTGCAGGTGAAAGTATCGGCAAAGGTCGCTGGACAGAGACGCGTAAACAGCAATTATTAGAAAGTCGGGTCAAAACCACGGAAGCGCTGTATCAATATTTACGTAAACGTAAAATTTTTCCGAAATGCATTATTTCAGGTTCGGCTGTTGGCTATTATGGTATTGATATTGAAGAACAATGGACAAAAGTGTGCGATGAAAATGCTGCACCACAAGCCATTTTTATGTCAGAGCTATGCCAAAGTTGGGAGCAAGTCACACGCCAATTTCCTGAACAAAATACCATTATCACACGACTAGGTGTGGTCTTGGCTGAAGGTGGCGGGATCTTACCGCAAATGCTGCGACCGATTCAGTTCAATTTGGTTAATAAAATAGGTTCTGGTCGGCAGCCTTTTGTGTGGATACACATACAAGATCTGATCCGAAGTATGCTATTTTTAATGAAACAAGCAGAAAAAAAACATGCGTTGCTTGAACCCACGCCAATCGAACCGTATATTTTTAATTTAGTTGCACCAGAAAAAACGACGCAGGCTCAGTTTGCGCAGATTGCAGCACGTCAATTAGCCAAAAAGCCGTGGCTCAATGTGCCTGCAACTATCTTTAAAATTTTATTGGGTGAGCAATCGCAATTAATTTTAAATGGTCAATTGGTTCAGCCTGCTGCTTTATTACAGCAAGGCTTTGAGTTTAAATTTCCGACGTTAAAAGAAGCCTTGCAGGATTTATTGGCTTAGTTGAATTTGACGGATTGACCATTATTCGACGCTTAACAATGCATCTTGAAACAGGCGACTCGGACTATAGTGGTCTGCATTGAATGAAGGCGTTTCCCCAGTCATCAGTTCAGCCAATAACTGAGCTGAAGCTGGTCCCATGCATAAACCATTTCTAAAATGCCCAAAATTTGCCCATAGATTGTCGTAATTTGGCATCTGCCCAATATACGGAATCCCTTCAGGGGAAGATGGACGCAGGCCAGCCCAAGATTTCACAATCGGAAAGTTGGCAAGCTCTGGCACCATGTCAAAGCACGATTCTTGAATATGCTGTAAGGTTGCATCTGTGGTCTGAGTATCAAAACCACATTGGCGCATACTTGAGCCGCAAACCACATGACCATCTTGGCGTGGAATCAAGTACATGACTTTATTCATGCACATGGTCGGCAACCAGTTCTGCGGGGTTTTAAAAAGAAGCATTTGTCCCTGCACAGGTTGTACGGGTATCTCAATGTCCAGTTGTTCACTCCACTCGGCTGACCAAGCGCCCGTGGCAATAACGAATTGATCTGCTGTATGTTGCGTACCATCTGCGGTGGTGATGGACTGGATACGATTATCCGAACGGTTTAATTGGTGGATCGGGCAATGTTCATAAATCTGAACTTTAGGATGCTGCTGTAAATAAGTCGTTAAAGACTGCAAAAGTCGCGGATTACGGATGTTGGCTAATTGCGAAAAATAAATGCCATGTGCAAAGCGTGCTGAAATGTGAGGATTAATCTGCTCAATTTGCTCGGATTGTAAATAATCAGCGTGTTGCATTGGGTCTTGGTGCAAACGGGCATAATCTAAGCCGATTTCAAAATCATCTTCATCAAAAATCAGCATGCCAGTTTCATGAATTTCAAAATCAATCCCAGTGATCGGTTTTAATTTTTCATTCCATTTTTGGTAGCTCTGCTTGCCATAACGTGCGAGCGCATTGACTTCATTGGGATATCGCCAAGGATACATCGGGGAGAGGATGCCACCACCAGCCCAAGATGCGGCAGAACCTGTGCGTTGTTGGTCGAAAATCGTCACCGTACAACCGCGTTCAACGAGTTCCAATGCGCTGAGTAAACCACTAATACCCGCCCCAATAATGGCAATATTCATGTTCTTTTAACCGATGAATGTATGAGTTTGATCTTAACTTCAGCAACGCCGAAGTTTTTCTTCCAAGACTGTTTTTTAAATTTTACAGATATAAAAAAGCCTTCCTGAACGTTACCATTTCAGGAAGGCTTTGCAGGTTATTTCATGTCTTTCAACATGAGTGCTGCATCTTCAGCAAAGTAAGTCCAGATCCCATCTGCACCTGCACGGCGGCAGCTCATAAGCGATTCGATAATCACGTTTTCAGACAGCCAACCATTTTGAATGGCACCTGCCAACATGGCGTATTCGCCACTCACTTGATAGACAAAGGTTGGAACACCGAAATTATCTTTGACTTCACGGACGATATCTAAATACGGCATACCCGGTTTTACAATCACCATGTCGGCGCCTTCTTGGATATCCAGTGCGATTTCATGTAAAGCTTCTGCACGGTTACCGATGTCCATTTGATAGTTATATTTATTGCCACCTTTGAGGTTGCTTGAAGAACCTACCGCATCACGGAATGGCCCGTAAAAGCTAGACGCATATTTTGCAGAATAAGCCATGATGTTGGTATAGATATGGCCATTGGCTTCAAGGGCTTGGCGAATTGCACCGATACGACCATCCATCATGTCACTTGGTGCAACCACATCTGCACCCGCTTCGGCATGGCTGAGCGCTTGTTTAATTAAGCATTCAACGGTTTCATCATTCAGTACATAGCCGGTATCATCAATGATACCGTCTTGACCATGTGTGGTGTATGGGTCGAGAGCACCATCAGTGATGAGAACCATTTCTGGTAGTTCTTTTTTTAATAAGCGGATGGTGCTTTGGACTAAGCCATCTTCATGCCAAGCTGCTTCAGCCGTTAAGCTTTTATCTTCCTGTGGTGTAACTGGGAACAAAGCTAATTTTGAAACACCCAATTCGAGTAAACGTTCTGCCTTTCTTAGTAACAAGTCAGCAGATAGACGCTGTACGTTTGGCATGCTTGGAATGTCTTGAGTTTGTTGCTGGCCTGGCAACACAAATACTGGATAAATGAGATGATCAGTCGTCAGTTGAGTTTCACGCACCATGGCACGAAGCTGGTCATTTTTACGAATGCGACGCATGCGGGTAGCTGGAAAAGCTGGACGATTGAACGTATAGGTCATAACAATCTCATTGATCAGTATTAAACTTTGACTATTGTAGACGCATAATGAGGGTTTGGCGCACCCCGTATTATTTTTTTATTCAATGACAGCGATTCGAGTAGGCTATGACAGATGTAAATAAGAGTTGGACCGGTAATATTGACCTAAACTCGAAGATTGAAATCGATACTTTATTAAATAACATTGCTCAAGCATTTAACAGCTCCCCATTTTTTGTACACAATGCAATGAAAATGACGGTGATCGATGGTCAGATCGAAGCACGTGTGGACATGGCCAGTAATCTAATAGGAAATGTCGCATTCCAAATTTTACATGGTGGTGTTGCGGCAACTTTACTCGACAGTATCGGTGGTATCTCTGCAATGGCAGAATTGTATAAAAAGGCCACAGCTGAAGATCTAGTAGAAACGAGTAAAAAGGTATCTCGCTTAGCGACCGTCGATATGCGTGTGGATTATTTAGCGCCAGGACGTGGACAGTATTTCGTTGCACGAGCTGAAACCTTACGTTTAGGTCGTAAGGGCTGCACCATGCGTATGACCATGGTCAATGATGAAGGTAAAGCGATTGCAACAGCGATTGCATCGTATGCTTATTAAGCCATTTTTAAGTTAACACATTCAAAATGATGAAAAAATAAAGTCCAGCATTGGCAGCAGGGCATGATTTTATCCTGTTGCCGACGAAAAAAAGACTGACGAGTTACATTTTCTATTCTCAGGA
The DNA here is from genome assembly GCF_013420015.1 of Acinetobacter sp. YH12039. NCBI lineage: Bacteria > Pseudomonadati > Pseudomonadota > Gammaproteobacteria > Moraxellales > Moraxellaceae > Acinetobacter > Acinetobacter sp. YH12039. The sequence continues at coordinate 49,023 of NZ_VOZA01000019.1, forward strand.
TATGATTTTTTAGCTTTAAAATGCCGGAAAATTGAAGAAGATAGACTTTCTCACGACACCATTATCTGACAGCAAAGTTGACATGCTTTGCAAAGCTCATGATGCCATGACCAAGTCTGCTAGATTTAGGACAAATCTATGACAGATACCGTTAGTAACCTGCCAGAAACCCCATCTACAGAGCAGCCCACCGATCAGGAATTAAAAGCACGCAGAAAAAAAGGCCTTGGTATATTGGCTGTATTGATCGTGATTGCTTTGGTGATGTATTTGATTTGGTCAATATTTCTAAATCATTCCGTCAGTACCGATAATGCCTATGTCGGTGCAGAAACAGCGTCGATTACCTCGATGGTCACGGGGCAAGTGGCAGAGGTTTTGGTGAGTGATACGCAGCAAGTGAAAAAAGGCGATGTGCTTGTTCGCATTGATGCTCGTGATGCTGAAATTGCCTTAGCTCAGGCACAGGCTGAATTACTTAAAGCAAAACGCCAATACAAACAAACTGCGGCGAATAGTAGTTCTTTAAACTCACAAATCTTTGTCAGTGATGATGCAATTCATAGTGCAAGCGCACAAGTGGCCAAAGCACAAGCCGATCTGAATAAAGCACAAGATGAATTACAACGCCGTCAACAATTGGCTGCTACGGGTGCGATTTCTAAAGAAGAATTAAGCACAGCGCAAAGTGCTGTGAATACCGCTAAAGCCAGTTTTGATGTGGCCCAAGCAGGACTTGCTCAAGCCAAATCTAGTCAAAAAGCGGCACAAAGTAATAAAGCGGCGAATGATGCATTAATTCAAGACAGCAATGAAAACTCAACCCCAGATGTTTTAATTGCACAAGCACGTCTACAACAAGCTCAGTTGGACTTAGAACGTACACAAATCAAAGCACCCTTTGATGGTGTGGTGACACGTCGTAATATTCAAGTTGGGCAACGCATTGCACCGGGAACGTCATTAATGATGGTGGTGCCAGTTTCTCAGTTATATGTCGATGCCAACTTTAAAGAAAGTCAATTGGCAGGGGTGCAAGCGGGGCAAAAAGTTGAACTGACGTCTGATCTGTATGGTGACAAAGTTAAATTTAATGGTACAGTGACCGGTTTTTCTGGTGGCACAGGCTCAGCATTTGCCTTGATTCCAGCACAAAATGCCACGGGCAACTGGATTAAAGTAGTACAGCGTTTACCTGTGAGGATTCGTTTGGATCCAAAAGAGTTGGCAGAACATCCACTCCGTGTGGGGCTGTCTATGGAAGCGACGATTGATCTGAAATCGAAGTAATTGCCTATGAATCAGCAAATACAAATGACTGACCTGAAAGGTGGTCGTCTGATTCTCGCTGCCTTGGTCTTGGCATTGGCGAACTTTATGGTTGTGCTCGACATGACCATTGCCAATGTATCTGTGCCGCATATTACTGGTAGCCTTGCAGTATCGGCATCCCAAGGGACATGGGTCATTACTTCCTATGCCGTGGCAGAAGCGATTTGTGTGCCATTAACTGGTTGGCTCGCTGGGCGCTTTGGTTCTGTACGGGTTTTTGTGATCAGCCTGTTTGGCTTTACTGTATTTTCGATACTGTGTGGTTTATCGACCAGTTTGGAAATGTTGGTGTTTTGCCGAATTGGGCAAGGTTTGTTTGGTGGCCCGATTATGCCACTGAGCCAAACGTTGTTAATGCGTATTTTCCCTCCTGAAAAGCAATCCCAAGCCATGGGCATGTGGGCAATGACCACTGTAGTTGGCCCCATTTTAGGTCCAATTTTGGGTGGTACGATCAGTGATAATTTATCTTGGCATTGGATTTTCTTTATCAATATTCCTGTCGGAATAGGTTGTGCAATCGCAGCGATGCGCTTACTGAAAACGGCTGAAACTCCAACACAGAAATTGAAAATTGACCGCGGTGGTTTACTGCTGTTGGTGTTGTGGATCGGTGCCTTGCAATTGATGTTGGACTTGGGTCATGAACGAGATTGGTTTAATCATCCATTTATCGTGGTACTGGCACTGACGGCATTTGTCGGGTTGATCGTTTTTACGATTTGGGAGCTGACTGAGCGGCATCCTGTGGTGAATATACTGCTGTTTAAGTACCGAAGCTTTACCATTTCGGTCTTGGCTTTGGCCTTTGGTTTTGGTGCCTTCTTTGGCAGTATTGTCCTGATTCCGCAGTGGTTACAAATTAACTTGGGCTATACCGCAACGTGGGCCGGTTATCTTACTGCAACTATGGGCGTCGGTAGTTTGACCATGTCGCCAATTGTTGCAAAGTTTGCAACCAAATACGATCAACGTGCTTTGGCGAGTTTTGGTTTAAGTATCTTGGGCGGAGTCACCCTTATGCGCGCCTTTTGGACCACGGATGCAGACTTTATGGCTTTGGCTTTACCGCAAATATTACAAGGTTTTGCCGTGCCATTTTTCTTTATTCCTTTGTCAAATATGGCCTTAGCATCTGTACTGCCACAAGACATGGCATCTGCAGCAGGTTTGATGAACTTCTTAAGAACCATGGCTGGGGCGATTGGAGCGTCGATTGCAGTAACCATTTGGGATGATCACACCAAAGTCGCACGCAGTGAAATGGTCAGTAATTTACATGTTACTGAGGTACAAAATACCTTGGTGAATCATGGAATGAGTTCAGAAGCTGCTTTGGGATATATCTCCAGTTTAGTGGATAAAGAAGCCTTAACGCTTTCAGCCAATCATGTGTTTTTAGTCTTGGCGGGTGTCTTTATATTCGCTGCACTGATCATTTGGCTCTGTCCGCGACCTAAAGCAGGTGTGGGTGGCGGTCATGCACACTAAATATCATCAAGTATAAAAAACCGCTCATTCGAGCGGTTTTTTTGCGTACGGCGTTGATTGGAAAAAATTAAAGGTCCGAGCGCGCCCGTTTAAGTGCAGACTGCCACTGAGCCAAATGAAATTCACGTTGATCAGCATTCATTTTTGGTTCAAAAGCACGTTCTAATTGCCATGAAGCGGCAATTTCATCAAGATTTGAAAACACACCCGCTTTGAGTCCAGCCATCGCGGCAGCACCCCATGCAGTTGATTCTAAAAGTTTAGGACGCAGTACAGGCACATTTAAGATATCGGCCTGAAATTGCATCAGCATATCATTGCTACTGGCACCGCCATCGACCCGGAGTTCTTTAAGTGGACTAGACAGGTCTGACTGCATGGCGGTCAATACATCCGACACTTGAAAGGCAATGGCCTCTAAGGCGGCACGAGCTATGTGGGATTTATTGGTACCACGTGACATTCCACAGAGGAGGGCACGGGCATCACTATCCCAATGCGGAGCGCCTAGCCCAGTAAAGGCAGGAACCAAAACCACGCCATCGGTATGCTCCACTTGGCACGCGAGTTTTTCAACATCACTGCTTTTTTGAATAATCCCTAAACCGTCTCTTAGCCATTGCACAATGGCACCCGCCATAAAGACACTGCCTTCGAGTGCATAATGGGTTTGGTTTTGTGCTTTCCACGCCAATGTCGAGAGTAGTTTATTTTGACTATATTGAACTTCAGTGCCGGTATTAAACAACATGAAACAGCCTGTACCGTAGGTATTTTTGGCTGTACCGGCTTCAAAACAAGATTGACCAAATAGCGCAGATTGTTGATCACCTAAAATGCCGGTAATGGGAATGTTTGCGCCAAGTAAACCTGTAGCGGTATCTGCAATATATTCATCTGAACTGATGATTTTAGGAAGGACCGAAAGGGGAATATCAAATAATTCTAAGAGTTCTTCATCCCAAGCTTGTTGCTGCAAGTTCATTAGCATGGTTCGTGAGGCATTGCTTGCTTCAATCACATGCTCTGCACCTTGTGTCAGGTTCCACACCAACCAACTGTCAATCGTGCCGAAAGCCACATGACCTTGCTCTGCGAGTTCACGTAGACCTTGGGTGTGTTCTAATAACCAGACCAATTTCCCAGCACTAAAATAGGGGTCGATACGTAAACCGGTCTTTTTGTGAATGAGGTCATTGAGGTTTTGTTGAGTTAGTTGCCCACACCACTCGGTTGCACGGCGGTCTTGCCAAACAATTGCAGGAGCAAGCGGTTGACCTGTGCGTTTATCCCAAACCACAGTGGTTTCACGCTGATTGGTCAGTCCAATGGCTTTAATATCTTTTGCGAGGATGCGAGCAGAGGCGAGCGCTTGTTGTACGACGGCAATTTGGGTACTCCAAATTTCTTGAGCATCTTGCTCCACCCAGCCCGAATGAGGAGTTTGAATATGGGTTTCCCGTTGAGCTGTAGCTTGAACTTGTCCATGTTCGTTAAAAATGATCGCACGACTTGAAGTCGTTCCTTGATCGAGTGCCAATAAATAGCTCATATATTTTTCTTTTGCGGTCTTGAAAAATAAAATATTAACGCAATTATGTAATTAAGCGCAGATCAATGTGTAATTGTTTCGAAATTGCATCGCAATTTTTTGCAGTTATGCTATGATGACGCTACTTTGGGGATGTTTCTGGCTTCGACGCTGGTGATGAAACTCATAGATGCATGTCGAGAGCGCATTTTCTCTCGTAAATCAAATTTGCATATTTTAGTCGCAAACGACGAAACTTACGCTCTAGCTGCCTAAGGGCAGCTTGTCCGCATCCCTGAATACTTGTGGTTAGGGGTCCCGACTGAAGCGAACGCACACAAGTCCGTATAAGATCAAGCCTTGGGGTCTTATACTAAATCTTAAAGGATCGCGATTTGTACCCTGTTCGTCGGGTCACAAAGAGCTAAATCAATAGACGATATCTAAGCATGTAGTATTCTCGAGCGTAGTGCTGGCGGACGCGGGTTCAACTCCCGCCATCTCCACCAAAATTCAAAAAAGTCGAACCTTCGGGTTCGGCTTTTTTTATGATTAATTAAAAACATTTTTTGGTACAACAATGACTCAAGTCCAGCTTCAAGAACTGCAAAAACAACTCTGGAATATTGCCAATACTTTGCGTGGTAAAATGGGGGCAGATGAATTCCGTGATTACATTTTGGGCTTGATCTTCTACAAATATTTGTCTGAAAAAATTCAAAATAATGCCAACGAAATTTTATCACCTGATCAAATTAAGTTTGCAGAATTGGTTGAAGATACTGAAATTAATCAAGCATATTTGAGTGCTGTTCGTGAAGAATGTCTTGCCAGTATGGGCTATTTCTTAGCGCCACAAGAATTGTTCCATAGTATGGCAACATTGGCTCGAGCAAAAAAATACATTTTGGATGATGTAATTAAAACCCTTAAGGCAATTGAGCAAAGTACGCTGCGTACAGATGCGGCAGATGATTTTTCGCATTTGTTTGAAGACATGGATTTAAGTTCGACCAAGTTAGGAAATACGCCTGATGACCGCAATGAGCTGATTAGCCGTGTGATCGTACATTTGGACGATATTAATTTTGATCTATCGAATACTGAGTCTGATATTTTAGGCGATGCTTATGAGTTTCTCATTGGTGAATTTGCTTCAGGTGCTGGTAAAAAAGCAGGTGAGTTTTATACACCGCAAATGGTTTCGACTTTGCTTGCAAAACTTGTCACCTTAGGTAAAGAACGTCTACGTAGTGTATATGACCCGACTTGTGGTTCAGGATCTTTATTGCTACGTGTAAAGCGTGAAGTCGGCGATGTGGATGCGATTTATGGTCAAGAAATGAATCGTACGACATATAACTTGGCGCGCATGAACATGATTTTGCATGATGTGCATTATTCAAAGTTTGAAATTAAGCAGGAAGATACTTTAAAACGTCCACAGCATATGGAGCTAAAATTTGATGCGATTGTAGCGAATCCACCATTTTCAGCAAAGTGGTCTGCGAGTGAGTCATACTTAAGCGATCCACGTTTCCGTGATTTTGGCAAATTAGCTCCAAGTTCTAAGGCAGATATGGCGTTTTTACAGCACATGCTTTATCAGTTAGATGAAAATGGGACTTTGGCGATTGTACTGCCGCATGGAGTTTTGTTCCGTGGTTCGAGTGAAGGGCATATTCGTAAGCATCTAATTGAAAAGTTAAATGTGATTGATACGATTATTGGTTTGCCTGCCAATATTTTCTATGGCACGACTATTCCAACCTGTGTGTTGGTGTTGAAGAAAAACCGTGAGCATAGCGACAATATTTTATTTATTGATGCGAGCAACGAGTTCGATAAGCAAAAGAATCAAAACAAGCTTTTGCCAGAGCATTTAGATAATATCGTTGGTGCATTTGAAAACCGTCAAAATATTGAAAAATATGCATACGTAGCGAGTCTGCAAGAAGTTGCTGACAATGATTACAATTTGAATATTCCGCGTTATGTGGATACTTTTGAAGCCGAAGCTGAAATTGATTTAGATGCAATAGCGAAACAGCTTCAAGCCTTAGAGGTTGAAAGTCTAAAAACTGATGCAGAAATTTCTAAGTTTTGTGCAGAACTCGGCATTGATTCACCTTTTGCGGAGGTGAAGTAATGGCTTCGCCAAAGTTACGATTTAAAGAATTTGATGGGGATTGGACGCTACAAAACCTTAGTGATAGTTTTAGTTTAATTTCTGGATATGCTTTTCCAAGCAGTGCTTCTACTGATAGTGGTGCTAAGTGGTTGAAAATTGCTGATGTTGGCATACAGGAAATGACGCCAAATAACCCTTCATATTTACCTTTAGAATATTTAGATAAATACTCACAATTTGTTGTAAATAAAGATGATTATGTAATTGCGTTGACTCGTCCAATATTAAATAAGAAATTAAAAATAGCTAAGATTGGGAATTTTTATGATGGTGCTTTGCTTAATCAGCGAGTTGCTAAAATTTCGAGCAGAAGTAACAATTTAGATTTTATTTATTCGTTATTACAAAAATCGAAGACTGTTGAAGAATTGGAAAACTCTATTGCTGGTACTGATCCTCCCAATCTGTCATTAAATGATGTAAAAGAAATCAAGTTAGGTTTTCCATCCAAAGAAGAACAAACCAAAATCGCTTCTTTTATTTCTGCTGTAGATGAAAAGATTGGCCAACTAAAGCAAAAACATGAACTACTGAGCCAATATAAACAGGGCATGATGCAAAAGCTGTTTAGCCAGCAGATACGTTTTAAAGCGGATGATGGGGGTGAGTTTGGGGAGTGGGAGGAGAAAAAGCTCTCAGATATTGCCTTATTAACATCAAGCAAGCGTGTACATCTATCTGATTATGTCGCAGAAGGAATTCCATTTTTTAGAGGGAAAGAAATTTCAGAATTGAAATCCGGTGTTTTCCCATCAGATATTTTGTATATATCTAGAGAGCAATTTAATAATATAGGACTTACGCATTGACTGATTCAAAAAAGTATTAAAATACTTTATAAAGTATCTGTGATCAGACGAATTAAACATGCTTCTACAGCAACTTGTACATTACCCATTTATATGGGCTTTCTCAT
>NZ_VOZA01000020.1:0-56198 GCF_013420015.1 Acinetobacter sp. YH12039
GAATAATTCAAGTGAATTTGTTTGAAAGAAGAACTTTAAAAGCTTTATTTTCACCCGATAAAATACCCATAAAACAAGAGGAAGCTCAAATGAGCTTCCTCTTGTGAAAAATTGTGGGACAGCAGTGCCTTTTAAGGTGGTTTTTTCTTGGCATTAAATATTCCAATTACCTTTTAATTAATCCTTAAACAATTAATTTTTTGCCTTCATGCATGGTTAAAAATGGATTCATTAACTTTGATGTTTTTCGCATTGCATGATGTAAGTCGTGTTCAGGTTGGTCTCTAGCTTCATCAGTCAACTGAAAAGTCCGATAATGCATTGCCAATGAACATTTAGACTGTAAGTCTTTATGCGCTTGAAAAGCCTCTTCGGGATTCATATGCAAATATTTCATTAAACGACGTGGCTCATAAGCCCCAATCGGCAATAACGCCACACGCGGTGCGCCTAAGCGTGTATGAATTTGCTTGAAATGTGCGGCATAACCGGTATCACCTGCAAAGAAGAAATGCCCTGTGCTATGTAAGATAGAAAACCCGCCCCATAAGGCATGATTTTGATCGCGCCATCCACGCCCTGAACCATGCTGTGCAGGCGTATAAACGATACGCAAATCTTCAAACATTTCCGATTGCCACCAATCAAGTTCAATGACATTGAAATGTGTGGGTAAATAATAAGCATTGCCTAAACCAGTATAAATCGGCATAGCAAATTGTTCATGTAACCAATTCAAGGTTGCTAAATCCATATGATCATAATGATTATGGCTCAGTAAAACCCCATGAATGGTGGGTAATTCTTCTAAGGCAATGCCTGCAGGACAAGCACGTCGTGGTCCAGTCCCTTGACGTGGGCCTGCATACTCCGCCCATACAGGATCGGTCAAAAAATTATATGGCCCAATTTGAATTAGCACCGTAGCATGCCCAACAAACCATACCAACCAATCGTCCATTTTAGCCAAAGGTCGATTTTGCGGAATGCTACGCGAAGAAGCAAAAAACTGTTGGTATTCTTGCTCACGATCTACTTTCCATGTATCGCTTTTACGCGTCATGATCCATTTCAGCATATCTTTACGCGTAAACGGATCTGGATTTCGAATGGTATTAAAGAATTTTTCCCCATTAAAATGGTCGGTTGCCAGATAATCAAATACAGGCTTCGTCCACGTATGTTTCATACAACGTTCAGTACTGATTTGAAATTGTGCTGATTGAGTTTTTTGATTCATGTGTATTTAAAATTCATTCACTGTGCTGACAAACCATGCAAAGTATTTAACCTCGCAGACCTATTGATCAAGACGACCTTTCATGCGCTCAAGCCAAACCTTCCGAGATTGAGGCTTGACAAAGAGTGCCACAATTTCAGGATGAAGCTGTTTAATTTGTGCTTCAATTCTGTTGACACAAGCTTCTATATCATCTGACGTTAAATTATCTTTAAACTCAAGACTCAAAGATGCCAAAACTTGATGTGCACCCATCTGCTCTGTTAACACCCCATTGGCAGAATGCACTGCTGGATCTTGCTCTGCAACCATCAAGACATTATGCCTCAATTGTGGGTCAGCAGTTTCTCCCATGAGCAATCCTTTAGTCTCACGTGCAAGTAAAATTGCTGAAATAGCGAGTACAACCCCAATTAGAATTGATGCCAGACCATCAAGCATTGGCATATTCAGCGCGTGTGATAAATAGATACCGATCAGGGCAATAAACAGACCAATCAGCGCTGCTGAATCTTCAAATAACACGGTAAATGTCGTCGGATCTTTACTGCGTCGAAATGCTTCAAAATAGCCCTGTTTCCCTTTGATTTTACGAAATGCTTTCAATGCCACAAACCAAGAGGTCCCTTCACACAAAATCGCAATACCTAATACGATATAGTTAATCATCGGATTTTGCATTTCTTCGGGGTGATAAATATGACTAATCCCTTGATAAATCGACACGATCGCACCCAAAGCAAAGACCATCAACGCCACAATAAAAGCCCAAAAATACAGCTCTCTCCCATAGCCAAACGGATGGCGTGCATTTGCTGGCTGCTGCGATTTTTTCATACCGTAGAGCAGTAAGATTTCATTTAAAGTATCAACCACAGAGTGAATAGCTTCACTCAACATGGCCGAACTATTCGTGATATAGGCAGCGACAAACTTCACCAGTGCAATCGCTAAATTGCCGAAGAGCGCTGCATATACCACGATTTTGTTAGATTCAGACATTTAAAATTGTCCTAAATTTATTTTTATCAAACAGATCTATTTGATTTTATAACTCATTCCATAGTACTCAAACTGACTGTAGCTGTTGTTTGTTATTTTGTTGTTTTTACACCAACTGTCGATTGTTTCGACAATGCCATCATGTTCCATGTGAAACACGCTCTTTAGCGCAAAGGTATAGAAAAAAAAGAAGCCGCAGCTTCCTTATAATTCTGTAGATGTACACGGTTCAACGTACTTTATTAAAATATTGCTCGCGCCACTCTTTCCAAAAGTACATCACAATACCAAACATCACGACCACGATTCCAACAAAGGCATTGGAGCTAATATGTTCACTGTTCAACGTCGCTCCCAAAACCAATGCTATGACAGGTGTCATCACATTACTGAGTGACACCGTTGATGCCGCCAAACGTTTGATCAGCCAGAAGTAACACAGCATTGCCACAATAGATGACATGATCATGGTAAAGACAAAACCTATCATGGCACGGCCACTTGGCAATTCGGTTGGAAAATGCTGCCAGATAAAAGGAATGATGAGTACCGAACCCAAGGCAGAAACAATCAGAGAACCTGTTGCCTGAGACATTGGCTTTAACGGTGCATTAATCTGCTTCACCCAAAAAATCGAACTAATATACGACACCATGCTGATTAGCATCAGTACAACGCCAATTGGATTGACTTTGCTATCAGCAGAATCTGCAAAGACAAAAGTTAGACCACCCACTGCAACCGCCATGCCCAACCACTGCAAAGCGACCAATTTATGTGTTTTTAAAATTACATGCCCAATCAAACCGGCAATTAAGGGTGAAAAACCAAAAATCAGTGCCATTAAACCAGAGGTGAGATAATTGGCTGCGAGATAAATAAACAACTGTGCGCCAATCAAATTCAAACTCCCTGCCACATAACTTTTTAATGAGGTTTCATCAAACGGCAAAGGATCACGCATCAATTTCAACAGAAACAGCGCAATAATAGATGCGCCGAAGTAACGGATAATCAACACCCACATCGGATGTATTTCCTGCACACTCCACACAATCGCGAGCGGCGTCGTCGCCCAAATCAGTACCAAAAGAGCATATATACTTGCCGTCAGCGGCAGTGAAGATTTCATTTCATTCTCAAATTTGATTGTTCTAACGACTTAACCTGAAACCCACTATTCAGATCTGGAACTACTCGTAAGACCATTAACTAATAAAGTTTAAGACCAATTATTGTTCTCCCCTTTATCAACTAAATTGGAGGCGGTATGAATGCCACCCGATCGTTTGGGGTATAAGGACTTCTCCTCAAACGATCAATAATCTCCCCTAGCCCCTCTTTAAAAAAGAGAGGGAACCATCCAAACGAAATCCATTCTTCACAAAGACTACTCCCTCCTTTGAAAAAGGAGGGCTGGGAGGATTAAAACCGTTGAATAGATCTATATAAGCTAAAACTGTATACATGGACTACAAAAATAGCTTTATAAGTGCGATGCTAAAACTAAAGACATAAAAAAACAGACCTACGTTACCGTAAGTCTGCTCCTCTTAGACATTCAGCTTACTTTACAAGTTTACGTAAATCTTGGCTTAAATCTAAATATTTATCCGCTTCAAACGCCGCATTCTTGCTAATCAATTTTTTCAAATGACGCATCTCTTTTGCAGCATTCACCGTAATACCACCAACAATGACACCGTCAGTTACACCAAACAATACAAATGAAGACTCAGCCGCCAATTCAGGTTTAATTTCACCACGAACGATCCATTCGCTTGCAGCCATATCACCTACAAATTGATAGTTGATATTCAATTGATCTGTCCAGAACCACGCTGGATTTGGGGTTGGATGTTCTACATCCATTACATGACGAGCAAAGATACCTGCTTGCAAGTTCGCATTTTCCCAAGTTTCGACACGACGGTGGTTACCACAGTCACGAAGCTGAGTCGCAACGTCACCCGCTGCATAAATATCTGGATGCGAAGTTTGGCAGTTATTATTCACTTTAATGGCAAAATCAACGTCTAAACCTGCATCAACCGCAAGTTGAGCATTTGGCACAATGCCAATACCATAGATCACTGCATCGGCACGAAGTTCTTCACCGCCTTCAAGCGTGATCACTACTTCTTCGCCATCAAGCTTACAGTCAGCAATAGAAGTCGAAAGACGAACATCTACACCTGCAAGACGTTGCTGTGCCAATAAGAATTCACTTAAAACACGTGGAGATGAACGACCCATGACCATCGGACCCATTTCAATCACGGTCACGATACAGTCTTTAGAACGTGCTGAAGATGCAAGCTCAAGACCAATCACACCACCGCCGATCAATACAATACGGCGACCCGCTTGTAATACAGGCACCAATGCTTGTGAATCTTCAAGGTTACGTAAGGTATAAACGTGTTTACCCAAAGCATCGAAATTCGGTAAACGGCGTGCTGCACCGCCGGTTGCTAGAAGCAACTTGTCAAATGCAACAATTTCGCCATTTTTCAGTTCAACTGTTTTCGCATCGCTATGGATTTTCACAACGCCATTGCCACGAATATGTTCAACACCGAGTTCTGCCAATTTTTCTTCTGACAGAATTTCGATTTTGGTCTCTTCAGGTTTTAGAATTACGTCTTTAGACAAAGGCGGACGTTCATAAGGAAGATGTGTTTCATCACCCACCAAAATGATTTTGCCTTCATACTTGTTCGCACGGAGTTCTAAAATGGCGCTAGCACCAGCTTGACCAGCTCCAACAATAACGATGGTTTCGATACCATTTTGGCTCATGGGTTTGTTCCTTATTTCAATTCTGCAGATACGATGCCGAAGCCCGCAATCCACTCACTAATGTCTTCGTAGCAATGTGTTGTCATGTCGTATTCGCCCACTTCATGTAGTGCAGCAAAAGCAGCCATCCAAGAACGAACTTCTTGACCGCCACGACCACCTTCAACACGAATTTCAGCTTCAGTCATTGCTTCAATGGCAGCAAAGTCAGCTTTGGCAAACGTCTCAAGCAATGCACGATCCCATTCTGGGTTTAAAGGCACTGCGACAGAAGTATCACCCGCTGCGAGTTTTTGACCGACAGCAATGATTTTGCCTTGACGTGTATTACGTGCCTCTTCAGTTGGATTACGACCTGCAATCAGGAACTCTTCCACTTCTGGTGGAACTGAACCCATTTGCGGCGTTGGTGGATCATGAGACAAACCACCTGTACCCAAAACAAGTACACGTTCATTCTCTAAGTTCAATGATTTAATGAACTGACCGACTGCACGACCCAAAGCGACTGTACGCTTGGTTGTTGGCATCGGTGCAGCAGCACCATTGATAAAAATTGGAATCGTTGGATAACGATCAAGCTTGCCACCACATAGGAAATGTAATGGTTGAGTCACGCCATGATCTGCTTGCATACGGTATGAGTACGCAACATCAACACCTTCATCCAACACACGACGTACTAAATTCACTGCAGTTTCTTCAGGTACGTTGATGTGATCATTGTCTTTACCATAATCCCAATCACCTGCTGCTTTGGCACGAATACCGACGCAGAAAGATGGCATGAGGTCATAGAAGAAACCATTGAAATGGTCTGGACCAAAAGTAATGATCAATGTTGGATTATAGTCTTCAACTTCTTTAGCGAGTTTGGCAAAAGTTTCGCGAACTTTTTCCTCTTTGTATTTCTCTTGCGGAGAAGCGAATTCCATTAGGGGACTGTGCGATGCACAAATAAGTTTAACGGCCATGGGTGACTCCTAAACGGAAGGCAGCCAAGACGGCTGCCGAGTAAGTCCTTTACGTATTTGGCGAATTAAATCTCGTCAAAGAAGCCAGCACGTGGTTGTCGTAAACCACGGATACCCAGACCACATTCAGCATTAATTAAAACACCAGTTAATGGGCGGTTGTTTTGACGAGAAGCCAATAACACGTATGAACCAGTCATATCTTCAGGTTCGGGTAAGAAATTGAGCGGCATGCCGCGTGCAATCTTCTCAGGATCGCGTGCATCGAGTAGACCGAGGTTTTCTTGGCCTAAAGAAGCAGCACCTTTGATGTTTACATTCATACCCGACGGAGCAACAGCGTTCACTCGTACTTTAGGCGCAAGCTCGTAGGCTAATTCTTTCATGATCCCAACGCCAGCATGCTTAGACGCTGTGTATACAGGGCCTCCGCCTGCCGAATACAGTGCTGAGTTAGACAAAGTAAATATGATAGAACCTTCCGAAGCTATCAATGCATCAAGTGCAGCTTTGGCACCTAAGATGAGAGATTTGGTGTTAATACCCATAATCTCATCAAAAGCTTTTTCCAGCTGTTCACCCGATGTATTGACGATATCTGCGTAATGATCCCAGATACCTGCGTTTCCGACGAAACAGTCAAGTTTGCCATAATGTTCTACAGTTGCTTGAACTGCACGAACATTATCCTCATAGCTGGCTACATCTCCTGCGATCGCAAGCACGCGGTCACCAAAATGTTCTTTCAATGCATCAACTTTCGATTGAGAACGTTGAAGAACAGCAACTTGTGCACCTTCTTCTAAGAAACGTTCAACCAATGCCCAGCCTAAGCCTGAACCACCACCGGTAATAAGTGCAACTTCGCCTTGTAGCCAACCCATGATTACTCTCCTGCCATCTCTACGTATAAAGCACCATCTTCAACAATCACAGGGAATGTTTTGATAGGATCTGTTGCTGGTAAGCATAATGCTTGACCAGTTTTCAAACAGAATCGAGCCGAATGAAGTGGACATTCAACAGTGCCATCATCTTCAAGGTAACCTTCAGACATTGAAGCATTACCATGTGAACAACGGTCGTTCATCGCGAAAAATTCGCCATTGTTGTTGAATACTGCAAGCGCATCGATACCATTCACGCCGCAATCTACTTTCAATGCTTCGCCTTCGTCTAATTCGTCAACTTGGCAAACAAAAATCTTATTCATTAGAAGAACACGCTCAGGTTATGTGAGTTGTAAGTCACCTGATCAAGGGTAATCTTACGGTTGAAGATTTCGAAACCTTGCTCAGTGTCAACTTTGCGGATCTTGTCGTGACGCTTACCACAGTAGATTGTTACATCTTTCTCTTTCTGGGTACGGTACAACAAGTACGTTACGTAAACGTCGTATTCGCCTTCAACTTCTGTCGCTTCAACAATCACATTTGAAACCATGTGTGTTGTACGTGAAGGAGGTTCTTCAGCCCAAGCCATACCTGTCTCTAAACGAGCTACACGGCGTTCCAACAAATCTTTAGTATCGTTAAATACCCAAGTTGTTGGCGGCTCAATCGAACGACGACGGTCACGTGTTTGCGCGTTTGGTGTTGTGCGTAGCGTATAAGAAATATCTTCCGCTAATACAGCTAACCAATCACGGAACTTCCAATCGTCCAGCAATTTTGCTTCACGATAAAGAAACTGACTAATTTGGTGATGGAGTTCTAAACTAATTTGACTCATTTCATAAGCTCCTTCTCATATTCGTCAGCCGCAGCTTCAACGTCTTCCCATTTTTCATGAATCAGTAGGTCAGCCCAACGACGGTACATACCACGTGCAGCTGTTTCTGAGAAAATGTAGTTGGTAATGCCTGGAATGCCGTCTTCACGTACTTTCTCGTTGCCTTTACCCATTTCCATAATGAGTTTGTTTTGACGCGCTTTATAACCACGTAAAACTTTTTGAATCTCAATCCAGTTCTCAGAGTCATCTTGCTCTAGGAAACCAGCTGGACCAAATGCACGTGTTGCAGAACGTTCAAATGCTTCTTTCACTTCTTGTGATGCTTCAGCGTCTGCAATACAGAATGCCCAAACTTCAGTTTTGTTTGGACCACGTGGGTGCCATACGCGAAGTGTTGCTGTACCGTTCAACCAAGACAATGTTGGGAACATGGTGTTATGACCAGCAAGACGTAATGCACGTACTTCACCTAAACGCTCTTTAACTTCTTCGTAAGTTTCACGGAAGTAGTTTGCAACTTCACCATCTACCCATACGTTAGCATCTGGCTTTTCTGTAAAGAAGAAACCTGAACCATGACCGCGTGAACCGTACTGGATCGCGTCTTTCGCAGTTTCCCAAACTGGACGTGCAGTTTGCGCAGCGCCTAATTTCTTAGAAGCTTCGTCATCTGGTTTCGCGCCAAGTACTTGAATTGCAGATGCGTGAGAGAACAATGCATGGTATTGGTCAGATGCAAACTGTTCAGCTGCAAATTTCCAGTTACACTCGATTTCCCACTTGTGTACACCACCGATAATTTCTGTACCACCTGGACGACGGTCAAGAACACCATCTAAGTACCAAGCGATATCGCCCATGTATTCTTCTAGGTCAGGTGTTGTTTCATCCCAACAAGCGAATACTAAGCCTTTGTATGATTTAACACGGGTAACTTCAACCAGACCCCATTTCTCTTTACAAGCACCGTGCGGGAACGCGCGGTCTTCAAGTGGAATATCTTTTAAAGAACCGTCAATGCCGTAAGACCAGCCGTGGTACGGGCAAGTAAATGCACGTGTATTACCACAGTCCGCGAAGCTCACACGCATAGAGCGGTGACGACATTGGTTTAAGAATGCTTTGATTGAGCCATCTTTTTGACGTGCCACGATGATTGGATCTTCACCCATATAGGTATTGAAGAAATCGCCGGCTTTAGGAATTTGGCTCTCATGGCATAGGAATAACCATGTACGACCGAACACACGTTCTAATTCAAGTTCGTAGATGTCTGGATCTGTATAGATAGATGGCGTGATACGTCCATTTTGTGCATCGACCAAAGCATCGATTTCGCGCACATCAATTTTTCCACTCATGAAAAGCTCTCCTGTGACCATAAGGCACAAAGTAATAGACTCAACTTTTCAACGATGATGGATTTTAGACCGATTTTCGGGAAATATTTATTTTGTTTTAATTAAGAGATTTTATGGATTATTACGGTAGATTTTTTTTATGGCATTTTTTTTAAATTGCCGAGAACACCATTTATTTCGTGAATGGTAAAATAATCCTCACGCAATAGTTGTTTATAGATTATACTGAACGGACTTCTAAGTAAGACATTTTTTGGATTACTCCACGGGTTGATTATATGGAATTACGACACTTACGCTACTTTATTACTGTCGCTGAAGAACTCAATTTCAGTAAAGCTGCGTTAAAACTTTATACTGCTCAACCTTCTTTAAGCCAACAAATTAAAGATCTTGAAGAAGATGTCGGCGTAAAACTGTTGCACCGTACTAAGCGTAAAGTTGAGCTCACAGAAGAAGGTGCCGTATTTCTAGAACAAGCACGTTTGACACTAGCTCAAGCAGACAAGGCCGTAGCGATGGCACGTCAGGTTTCACAAGCCAAACAGCAGATGCTGCGCATTGGTTTTGTCCCTGTCGCAGAGATGAAAATCTTCCCTTATGTGCTGCCAAATTTACGTGTTCAGAACCCAGAACTCAAGATTGAATTACTCAGTTTAAATAACCGTGATCAGATGAAATTGCTGCAAAAAGGTGAACTGGACATCACTTTTACCCGCAATAACTTCCACAGCGACGAAATTGAAAGTCAGTTTGTACTGCGTGAACCGCTGATCTTTATTTTACCCAAAGATCACCCTTTAGCGAAGTACGAGCGCATTCCAGTTAAAGCATTGAATGGGATTGATTTTATCATTCCTGCACGTGAACAATCTGGCACGTTGCATGAAGCCATTTTGGACTTTGCTTCGACCCATGATATTCAATTTAATATCGTGCAAAAAGCCGACAATATCCTGTTTAACATTAACTCCATCGGCATGGGCTTAGGCTGCACGATCCTACCGGGATACATCGCGCCATTGACCATGAACAATACCGTGATTCGTCCTTTAGATGTCGAATTACCGTATCTAGACTTGTATGTAAGTTACCGAAAAACGGCGAGTTCTGTGGCTGTAGATAAATTCCTTGAACTGCTAACCAAAGTTTTTTATCTCGATATTAATCGCGAACAGCGTTAATTTTCGCCAAGTCATAATTTATAGATATAGCACCATTATTTTTAAAATGAATAATGGTGCTTTTTTTATGGCTAAAAAGTCGCTTTTTTAATCGTTTAAATGTTTTAATCGACGCATTTTATCTATCATGCATATCGACTTGATGGAAAATAACTTATAAATTTTAGTTTAGACATTGATAAAAATTGCTAAAAATTGCCGATTTACAACTTAAGTCTAATAAATAATTCCCCTTCCCCAACCATTCAGATGAGCTTATTTTATGCCTTTTTACTGATTTAGACCGTACACTGTCGACCCATTAATGAGAATAATACTCATTTAAAGTATTTCTTTCAAAAGATTTATATAAAAAAAAGGATGGCAAAACCATCCTTTTTTTGAATTTCATGTCAGTGACAAGAAATTACACACCACGCGCTTTTAAATAATCTTTAATCACGGTGTTGAATTCTTCTGCTTTTTCAACTTGTGACCAGTGACCACATTGGCTAAAGATATGCGCATCCGCATTTGGAACTGTGTTCAAAATATCCCACGTACGAGATACTGGAATCACCACGTCTTGTACACCGTGAATCAACAATACTGGCACAGTAATGTCTTTCATTTTTTCAAAGTCGAGTGGGAATTCGAAACGGTCACGGTCGCGTGCGCCAACAACATCCATCAAACGATTTGATGCATAGTCATTTGCAGCAGAAGCGAAACGTACTTTTACCAATTCGTCTGTGATCAAGTCTTTGTTTACAACAAACATAGACAAGGTTTTCTTGATGCCTTCTTCGGTTAATACAGGGTTTGCATGTGCTTTAAGTGCTGCAGTTTGTTTAGCACCGCCTGTACCCATAGACACGATACCCAATACACGTTCTGGATAGTCCAAAGCCATTTGGAATGCTAACCAGCCACCGAGTGAGTTACCCACTAACCAAGTTTTTTCAATACCTAGGGCATCTAACGTACGTACAGCGTGATCAACCCAAGCACGGATACCATAAGCAGTATTCGGTGCAACAACAGTTTGACCATAGCCAATCGTATCGATAGCGATACAACGTGCTTGTTCACCAATTTGTGGAAGGTTTAACCACCAGTTAGCAGCAGCAGATACACCTGTACCTGAACCGTGTAAAAATAGAATTGGTGTGCCTTCACCCACTTCGTGGTAATGCGTTAATTCGCCTTCAGCAGTTTCAATCCATTTATCTTCTAAACCAAAGAATGAATCAGTTGTATAGTCAGGAATCTGAACAGTGCTCATACATGCTCCTCGTATTGCGTAGAGCTTATGTTTCAATCCATAACGGATTTAAACACAAGGGGGACTCTTTTGGATTTTGTGGTTTTTACAGTCTCATATTACCTGTTCAGCCACTGCTAACTGATACATATTTACGATCATAAACAACAAATAGACTATAATTTAAGTTATTGTTTTTAAATACATAACTCAAAAATATATCCATAAAATCTTTGAGGTATTTCTTTTTTAAATAAACCAGCGAATAAAAAGGGAAGCAATGAATCCACTTCCCTCTTTTTTATCCTGAGAAATTAGAACTTATAGGTATAAGTTGTCGCGACACGGTACTCTTGCAAGTCAGATTTGTAATCGAAATCGGCATCGATATACATTGCCTGGAAGCCTAAGCCCTTCAACTTACCTTCAGGCACGGTGTAGTTCACGATTAAGTTAAGCTCATCAGATTTTTGATCTTTCAGGATGCCATTTGCAGTACCAATTTCTGCATCAGAACCTGTAAAGTAAACCGCTGTAGCATTTAGGCCTTTCGCACCAAGCTCTGCAAAGTCATAACCATACGTAAAGCCCCATGATTTTTCATTTTTTGCAGTAAATGTTGCTATACCCCAGTTGACTAAGTACGGCTGCGGCACCCATCCACCCAGTGTTGGGAATGCATTATCACCAAACATTTGTTGATAACCCAAACCAAAGGTATGCGAACCGTAATTCACTTTCGCACCAACCGATAACGCTTGGTTATCAATTTCGCCATATAGTTTGTCACCCGAATCCGAGTTATCGAAGTAACGGATATGGCTATCCAGTTTGGCTTTGTCACCTAACTTGGTTTTATAGTTCGCGCCGACATATTGCTGTGTGTAGATGTCTTGAACATCGGCATACCAGTAGCTACCACCAATTTCAGGTGTGAATTGATGGTCAATACCCGCAATATACATACCATCAGAAGTTGGCCCAAGATCATAATGACCCATGGTGCCATCTGGTAATCTTTTACCTGGAGCGAACATTGATAAATCACGGAATTGGTTGTCATAACGGTTATTGATCCCGTCAATGTATGCCAAAGTTAACTTAGTATCTTTAATCTCTTTCGACTCTAACCATGCACCGCTATAAGTTGTCATTAGCTGACGAGATGGATCGAAAACCAACACTGGAGAAACTGGTAATAACTCACCCACTTTCAACTCAGTTTCAGATACTTTGGCTTTAAGGGTCACGCCCACTTTACCAAAGTTATCTTTTGATTCTTTACCATCGTGCGGCAAGATCCAGTCTGGGTTTTTATCGCGTGCATTAAGTTTAAATGCATGTTGAACCAAAAGGTCAGCACCCACTTGAATACCTGCACCAATATCTTGATACCCTGACTTGGCATCCAAAGTCACACCCTGTGACCATGAACCCCAGTTACCCGCCGGATTTTCTTTAATTTGACGGTCTAAGTAGAAGTTTTTAAATTTCAATTGTACTTGGCTGTCGTCAACAAAGTCCGCATAAGTTGCAGATGTTCCTAATGTTGCTGTCGCAGCAAGAATTGCTATCCATAAATTTTGACGACGCATGGCTTATTCCCAGTGATCAAATTAAGCTATGACATCATCATGCTCAACAATACCTTGGAAAAAAATCCGACTACAGTATTAAGGTTTATCAGGCTTTTGTGCGACTTGAACTTTGGAAGCTATTTCTGCTTATTTTCCTTAGAGATTAAAACAATAACTCTTTTTTATCATTTAGAACAACTGATTAAATTAACCCCATGTTTTATTAACATAAAATTTAAAGTTTTTTATTTTTTGCAATTACATGCGCTGTATTAATTGCTTTTAAGTTTAAACAAAGTTTTTTGCTGAGATTTATCCTTATTTGAGTTATAAAATTTAGCTATGACATGATATTTAATTTATATAATCATCAACAACTTAAAGTTAAATTTCACCACCATGACTGCTCGAAATCGACCATTGGTTCGCAGAATTTTTCTTATTTCAATCCGCTTTCTATGCATCAATTCAATCTCAACTAAAAACCAAGCCCATATAGTCAGTTGAGACATAAAAAAAGCGCCCATTTCGGGCGCTTTTTGACTTAAAGCAAATTAAGCATTGGCTTCTTTTGCTTTAGACATGGTCAATGCCAAGTCTTCAATCATATCTTCTTGACCACCAACCGTACCACGACGACCAAGCTCAAGAAGAATTTCACGAGCAGATACGCCGTATTTCGCTTCAGCGCGTTTTGCGAACAATAGGAATGAAGAATACACACCTGCATAACCTAAAGTTGCTGCATCACGGTCAGCACGGATTGGTTGCTGCATCATCGGTACAATCAGCTCTTCAGCAATATCTTGCACTTTAAACAAGTCTACGCCAGTGTCCATACCCATACGGTTCGCCACTGCAACAAATAGTTCTAGTGGTGTATTACCGGCACCAGCACCCAAACCCGCAGAGGCTAAATCGACACGTTTTGCACCCGCATCAACGGCTGCAATCGAGTTTGCCACACCCATACCTAGGTTATGGTGACCATGGAAACCGATTTCGATGTCTGAACCCAGGTTGGCACGTAAAATACCTACGCGGTCAGTCACGTCTTGAGGAAGCATGTAACCTGCAGAATCCGTTACATAGATACAGTTTGCACCGTAAGACACCATTTTTTGTGCTTCTTCCAACAGTTTTTCTGGAGAAGCCATGTGTGCCATCATCAAGAAGCCCACAGTGTCCATACCGAGTTTACGTGCAGCAGTAATGTGCTGTTCAGAAACGTCAGCTTCAGTTGAATGCGTTGCCACACGAATGGTAGAAACACCAACATCATGCGCCATTTGCAAGTGATCAACCGTACCAATACCCGGCAGTAAAAGTGCAGATACTTTTGCCTGTTTCAGGTTTGGAATCACTGCCTTCAAATATTCTTCATCGGTTGCCGCTGCAAAACCGTAGTTCACAGAGTTACCGCCCAAGCCGTCACCGTGTGTAACTTCAATTAAAGGGACACCTGCATCATCCAGAGCAGTTGCAATCGCAACCATTTGCTCAGGTGTAGTTTGATGGCGCATTGGGTGCATGCCATCACGTAAAGTCATATCATTAATAATAATCTTAGACATGAAGATGCTCCTTATGCTTCAACTGCGTTTAAAACACGTTCTGCAAACATTTCTGCGGTACGCGCAGCTGCTGCAGTCATAATGTCGAGGTTACCGGCATATTTAGGCAGGTAATCGCCCAGGCCTTCAACTTCCAGGAAGATGGATACACGGTTACCATCAAATACTGGACCGTTTACCAGTTTGTAACCTGGCACGTATTTTTGAACTTCCTTGATCATCGCATGCACAGATTCTGTGATTGCAGCCTGATCTGGCTCACCTTCAACCAGACAGTGAACCGTATCACGCATCATCAGTGGTGGCTCTGCCGGGTTAATAATGATGATCGCTTTACCTGCTTTAGCACCACCGACTTTTTCAATCGCACCGGCTGTGGTACGGGTGAATTCGTCAATGTTTTTACGTGTGCCCGGACCTACAGATTTAGTCGATACAGTCGCGATGATTTCACCATATTCAACCGGTTGCACACGCGAAATTGCAGCCACCATAGGAATAGTCGCCTGACCGCCACAAGTCACCATGTTCACGTTTGGCACTTCGCCTGCGTCCAACAAAGCTTCCAGGTTTACTGGTGGTACGCAGAATGGACCGATTGCAGCAGGTGTTAAGTCAATCATTAACACGCCAAGTTCATTTAATTTGCGGCTGTTTTCAGCATGAACATAGGCAGAAGTTGCATCAAATGCGATTTTAATGTCGTCTTCAATTACGTGTGCAAGTAAACCATCTACGCCTTCAGCAGTGGTTTTTAAACCCATTTTAGCAGCGCGAGCCAAACCTTCAGACGTCGGGTCAATACCAACCATCCATACTGGTTCTAAAAATTCGCTGCGTTGAAGTTTGTAAAGCAAGTCAGTACCAATGTTCCCTGGACCGATCAATGCACATTTAATCTTTTTCATGAATGTGTACTCTTAAAAATTCCGTAAAACCCAAGCTTATTTCGCTGCAAATGCTGCAGTCACAGAACCAAAGCCTTCAATTTCAACTTTGAATTCATCACCAGGATTTGCCACAACCATTGGGCCTAAGGCACCGGTCAATACGATGTCACCTGCAAGCAATGGACGACCACGACGAACCATTTCGTCAGCCAACCACACTGCTGCATTTAATGGGTTAGAAAGACACGCTTTACCCACACCTTGTGAAACCACTTCTTCACCACGAGTCATGACCATTTTGCAATTTACAAGGTCAAGATCTGCAAGTTTTACAGGCTTAGAACCCAGTACAAAACCTGCTGAAGATGCGTTATCTGCCACAGTATCAATCAACGAGATTTTCCAGTTTTCGATACGGCTATCGACCACTTCAATGGCAGGCAGTGCATATTCTGTTGCACTAATAATGTCTGCATAGGTGTGTTTTTCTTTGGTCAAATCTTGGTTAATCACCAAAGCAATTTCTGCTTCAACTTTTGGCTGAATCAATAAACCAGCAGGGATTTCTTCACCATCGCCATACGCCATGTCAGCAAACAACATACCGAAGTCAGGTTGATCAACGCCTAACTGCGCTTGTACAACTTTTGAAGTTAAGCCAATTTTACGACCTACAAGGCGACGACCTTCTGCCACCGCACGTTTGGTATTCACTTCTTGAACGGCATAAGCAATATCTACATCAGCACTTTCACCACCAAGTTGTGGACGGATCGGTGCAATCGCAGCCTGATTTACTTCCGCATCGCGTAATGCTTGCGCAACTGATTCAACAACAGCAGAATTCGACATCAATGTTTCCTTAAACTGCAAAAATTGGATGCACAACGTGTTTCATCCCGATCACCATCAAAATCAAAGTGATGAAAGTCATGTCAGGATTCGCCTAAAGCATTTCACTTGACATACTACACGTTATGTTTAGATGCATTTAGCATCGAGATTTTAGAAAGTGAATACCAATACTTATTTTATTTATGACTATAGCTATTAGCTATAAATTAATCATTATTTATTATTAATATTCAAAAACTTAAGTCAAAATAATTAAATAAAATTCACTATTTTTTTCGCCCTTAAATCTGAATCTCTACTAAAAAACTTGGCTTATACGACTAAAAGATAAGATTAAAAGATTATTTTAGCGTCAGGCCAACTTTTACGCATAGGTGTTCAATTTTATCTGATTTAGTTTAATAAATTGAAAATTTAAAAATAAATCAATAAACAACAATAAGATAAAACCAAAAATTCAAACAAAAAATCTATTCCAGCTTGTGGTAAAAGGCCAAATAGTTGCGCTCAACTTTTTAAGGTAAATTTGCTAGAAGACTGCTTGTTATTGTAGAAAAATCTAGTGTTATCAGTTTTTTAAGATAATTCAGCTCAATGCATTTCAAAAAATACAGAGGATGCGTTGCCATTTACTGGACAATAAAAAAGGTGAAAACCAGTTTCACCCTTT
Source organism: Acinetobacter sp. YH12039 (assembly GCF_013420015.1). Lineage (NCBI taxonomy): Bacteria > Pseudomonadati > Pseudomonadota > Gammaproteobacteria > Moraxellales > Moraxellaceae > Acinetobacter > Acinetobacter sp. YH12039. The sequence goes on from NZ_VOZA01000020.1 coordinate 17,107, forward strand.
TTACTCGTTTGCTTCCGCAACTAGACAGCGAGACGCAATTTCACGTGTTCCAGCAGAAATTCCGTCAAATCATCGACTGTATGTGCAATATGTAAGGGCTGAAAATGCTGCAGCGTTTCTACCGTATGCACCCCATAGCTCACGCCTACACGCGGCATCTGAATATTCAGTGCCATTTCCAAGTCATACGACGTATCACCAACCATAATGGCTTGATCGGCACGTAGTCCTGTTTCCGCCAAAATTTCTGCCAACATCAACGGATCTGGCTTAGATTTGGTTTCACTGGCTGCACGTGTCGCACGAAACAACTCATGACTTTGCGTTTGAGCCAAGACACGGTCTAGACCTTTACGACTTTTTCCTGTTGCAACAGCCAATTGTAGACCGGCATCGCGTAATTCCTGCAACATATCCGCGACACCATCAAACCACATATCCCCTTTGGAATGGGCCACATAGTGATCGGCATAACTTTGCAAAATTTCGCTGTGCAATTCAGGAACCGTCGGAAATAACCGCTGTGCGACTTCCGGCAGCCCTAAACCAATAATACTTTTCGCATCAGCATCGGTCAGCGGCTGTGAATATTGATCTGCTGCAAATTTTAAACTCGCTACAATTTGACCCACAGAATCAAATAAAGTGCCATCCCAATCGAAAATGACTAGTTTTACAGCTGAGTTCATACGTTTTCCTAGATTTGATTCAGTGTTTGGTAATTCAGATTCTGGAGTGCATCAATTTATTTACCTCACCCCGGCCCTCTCCTTAAAGGAGAGGGAGAAAGAAAACTTACGAAGCAGTCCTGCTCAGGGAGAGAAGTCTCGTATTTAAAACTTACTCGTCATCTTCTGAAGACTTCACCACTTTGTCGGCTTTTTGCGCGCGTAGCTGCGCCACAAGGCTTTGCATATCTTCTGGCAATGGCGCTTCAATGGTTTGGTAACCCGGAATTTCTAAACGCATAGCATGCAGACATAAACGACGTGGCTTTGGACCACGGTATTCAGTTTCATGACCGTATTTTTCATCGCCCACCAATGGATGACCAATACTTAAACCATGTACACGGATCTGATGGGTACGGCCCGAAAGTGGAGACGCATACACCAAGGTGGCATGCATAAAACGTTCTTTCACGTTCCACAGCGTCTTCGACTCTTTACCTTCTTTAGGTGATACACGAACACGACGCTCGCCATTTGCCAGTTCGTAACGATGCAAAGGCTGATCAATGAGCTGCTTATCCAAACTCACCACGCCTTTCACCACAGCAGCATAAGTTTTTTGGATTTTGTGCTCACGTAACATGTCTTGCAGGCTTTTTAACACACTACGTTTTTTCGAAATCATCACCAAACCAGAAGTGTCGCGGTCAATTCGGTGAATCAGCTCAAGGTATTTCTTCCCTGTTGCGGCACGTAAACCTTCGATCAAGCCATACGCCACACCACTACCGCCGTGAACAGCAATACCAGAAGGTTTGTTTACCACCATTAAGCCTTCATCTTCATACACCACACGGCTCAGTAAACTTTGCGCGACTTTATCCGATACAGGAACCGCAGACTCATCTTTTTGCTCATAACGAATTGGAGCAACTCGAACTTGGTCACCAATATTGAGTTTGGTTTCCGCTTTGACGCGTTTTTTATTGACGCGGACTTGGCTTTCACGAATCAGACGATAAATGCGACTTTTAGGCACACCTTTCAGACGACTAAACAGGAAATTATCAATACGTTGACCCGCCTGATGCTCGTCCACTTCAAACCAGGTGACGCTTTGCCATTCTTGCGTAGAATTCATACAGTTACTGTGACCTAAAAAAATACTAAAATTGATTAAAAATTGATCATTTAAGCTATACTTTTCGCAAGAAACATAAGCTTAGCCCATAGGCAGATGATGCAAGGTTTGATATAGTCAGCGCACGGAAACCACCGTAACTGAGTAAAAGTTGATTCATTTCAGTATTTACTGTCATTGAACTTTCAAGCAATTACTCATTTAGCTCGGAAAGGTCCCAAAAGAATTATGCCGACGCCGAAGGCTTATTATATCGGCAAAACTGCAAACTGTTGCGTTTAATTGTGCCGTAGGTACATAAAACAGTTTGCCCCAAAAAAATATGTGCCAACCAAGGTTGGTTTTTAAACGTAAACTGATACACATCAGACCAGTCGCTCCCTGGAAATCGTGTTCAGGCCACAACGTTTGATGCATTGGATCTGCACAGTTTGTAAAGGTACGATGATAATTCCGTATCAAGACGCTCTATCAGATATGAATGGATGCTCTTCGAGCAATGTGACAGTGAAAGTTACTCACATCCAATGCACCGTTTGTCCGCCAGTGAAACGCGTTCAGGTGACTTTAATCGTTTAAAAGATTGAAGCCGTATTGCCATCATCAATACGTGAATCAAAAACCGTTGCCCGCCCAAAGAAGGTCGGTACACATGCACAGATGATGTTTTTCGATCTGTGCAACTTGATCCATGCTATCTGATGCTCGCTACGAGTCAGGCGATGTTCTTCTGTGTATCACTATTAGGTGTTACACCCATGAAACGTATGTTGATTAATGCAACACATGCCGAAGAAATTCGCGTTGCACTTGTCACTGGTCAGCGTCTTTACGATTTTGACTTAGAGAATCGTACCCGTGAACAAAAAAAATCGAATATCTATAAAGGTCATGTGACTCGCGTAGAGCCGTCTTTAGAAGCTGTATTTGTTGAATACGGTGCAGGTCGTCAAGGTTTCTTGTCGATGCGCGAAATAGCTAATTCTTATTACAAAGCAGATCCTCGCCAAACTTCAAACATCCGCGAATTGATCACTGAAGGCACTGAGCTTTTGGTTCAAGTGGAAAAAGAAGAACGTGGTAATAAAGGTGCTGCCCTTTCTACATTTATCTCTCTTGCTGGTCGTTATTTGGTCTTGATGCCAAACAACCCGAAAGGTGGCGGTATTAGCCGTCAAATTTCAGGTTCAGTTCGTGAAGAATTGAAAGAAATGTTGGCGTCTTTAAATGTCCCTCGTGGCATGAGCGTGATTGTACGTACTGCAGGTATTGGTCGTTCTCAAGAAGAACTCCAACTTGACCTTCAACACTTGCTGGACCTTTGGGCACAAATCCAAAGCACATCAAGTTCTGGTCCATCACCAATGTTGGTTCACCAAGAAGCCGGTGTGGTTACACGTGCGATCCGTGACTATTTACGTGATGATGTTGCTGAAATTCTGATTGACTCTGAGCAAGCGTATAACGAAGCGTATAACTTTGTTAAAGCAGTGATGCCACGTCAAATCGACAAATTAAAAACCTATACTTTAAATGAACCGTTATTCGCTCATTTTGGTATTGAAAGTCAAATCCAAACTGCCTATGAACGTGAAGTAAAACTTCCTTCTGGTGGTTCAATTGTGATTGACCAAACTGAAGCATTGGTTTCAATTGATATTAACTCTGCAAAATCAACACGTGGTAGCGACGTAGAAGATACAGCGCTCAATACCAACCTTGAAGCTGCAGAAGAAATTGCTCGCCAATTACGTTTACGTGATATCGGTGGTTTAGTTGTGATCGATTTCATCGACATGACTAAAGACCGTAACCAACGTATGGTTGAAGCTAAACTTCGTGAAGCAACACAAAGTGACCGTGCGCGTATCCAATTCGGTCAATTGTCACGCTTTGGTTTGATGGAAATGAGCCGTCAACGCTTACGTCCATCGCTTGAAGAAGCCACAGGTTATGTGTGCCCACGCTGTCATGGTACAGGTATGGTACGTGACCTACGTTCTTTATCACTTTCAATTATGCGTAAAGTGGAAGAAATTGCGCTACGCGAACGTCATGGTGAAGTTCAAGTTGAAGTGCCTGTTGAAATTGCTGCATTCTTATTGAATGAAAAGCGTCACAGCCTTGTATATCTTGAGCAAACTTCAAATGTACGTGTGACTGTACTTCCACACCCTCACCTAGAAACACCACATTACGAAATTTCGTATAACCCTGAAGGCTTTGCACCGACAAGCTATGAACGTACTGAAGCAACACGTTCTAGTGAAAAAGAATTGGGTTACGAAGCATCTGAGTGGCATTTAGGTGAAGAACAGGCCGCTGCTGCTCAGCAACAAGCACCTGTACAACAACAAGAAAAAGGCCACAAAAAGAATAAGCAACAACCTGTTGCTGCTCAACAAGCACCTGCACAAGTTGCAGCTCCTGCTGCATCATCTAGTCCATGTGCATGGTTAGAAAACTTATTTGTTCAAAAACAAGCTGCAACCGTTGACCAGTCGCGTACTGCAAACAATGCCGCTGCTGCAATTGAACAAATGGTGAATGGCGGTGCTGCAAGCCGTGGCCAGTTTGGTCAAATTACCCCTGCATCGGCAGCGCCTGCTGTTGTCGCAGATAATAATGCTTACCTTGCACCTTCTACTGTTGTGCATAAACAAGAACGTGACAGCCATTCAGAAAAAGCTGAACATGAAGAAAAACGTCACAATAAAAAGCGTACTAAGCATAAAGAACCACGTGAACAAGAAGCTCAACCGCATCAAGTTCATGAAGAAGTGTTACAACCTTCACGTCAAGACCGTCAAGAACAGCGTAATAACGAAGCACGTCAAAACGAACGCCAAGAGCAACGTTCTGAACGTCAAGAACCGCGCCAAGACAACCGTCAAGACCAACGTGAAAACCGTCGTAACTCACGCCGTCAACACAACAACGAACAAGTGCAGCAAGATGTTCAAAACAATGAACAACCGCAGTCTGTTCCGCGTCGCGACCGCAACAACCAACAACGTCCAAATCGCCCAAATCGCCACCGCGATCAAAGCGTATTGAACGAGCAAGCGATTGCTCAGGAAGTTGCAGCTGAGCAACAACCTGAAAACCGCAATCAACGTCAACCTAAAGTTGAAGTTGTTGATGCACCACGTCAAGACGTGATGCCAACAGCACTTGTGGTGAATGTTGATCAAGCTCAAAGCGAAATCGTAGCACTAAATACTGCCCCAGCAGTTGAAAAACCTGTAGAAACCCCAGTAGTCCAAAAAGCCGCTGTCGTTGAAGCAGAAAAAGTGGAAAAACTTGCGACTGAAACAAAAGAAGTAGGATATAAACCACAGCATGCGCAGCAAAAACCGTCTCGTGCAAGCAATGACCCACGTCAACGCCGCCGCGAACAACGTGCAGCTCGCGCTCAACAAGCACAGGCTCCAAAAATTTCGCCATCTCAAGTGCCGACACTGGGTCAATACACTGTAAGCAGCTTGATTAAGCATGTATACGGTGAAGACTGCTCAGTACTGATTGAGCAATTTGGCTTAATTCCAACATTCAACCGTGCATTGCAAAAATTCACGGAAGAATATGCCGCGACTTTGTCTGCACCTGCAGCTGAAGCAGCTGTAGAGAAAAAGCCTGTCACTCGTGATGTTCAAGTTACAAAAGCTGCACCTGAAGCTGAACCAGCGCCAATGTTGGATTTAACACCACCAAAGCCTGTGTCAGATAAACGTGTTGCTAATGACCCACGTGAGCGTCGTCGCCTTGCTAAACTTGCCGCTGAACAAGCGAAACAAGACCAAGCAAAAGCACATGCTGAGATGGAAGCTACGCCTGTCGCAGACACTGCTATTGAGGCGCCTGTAGTTGCAGAAGCTAAAGCTGCTACAGTTGAAGCCAATGTATCCGACGTTGCAGGTCAAACTGAAGCACCTGAAGCCGTTCAAGCTGAAGTACCGACACCCGTTCAAGCTGAACTGGATGTGAGTGCGCAGCCTGAAAAGACGGAAGAAGTGTCTAAAGCTCCTGCTAAACCAGTAGAAGAAAAAGCTCAAGCCGTTGAAGCGGAAAAGAAAGTTGAGGTTCCTGTAGACGAGAACTCGGCCACTGAAGGTGAAAAATCTGCACGCCCTCGTCGTCCTCGCGGTCGTCCACCGAAAAAAGCAAACACCGCAACTGAGCAGTAATTTGCTATTTTGCAGGTGAATAAAAAAATCCAGTCATTTCGGTGACTGGTTTTTTTTTGATACTTTTGTCAAATTAGGTTGATTGCACTAGATCGAAACGATTAAAAGACAATTGTAGAATTTGCTGCAAATTTCATTGCAAAGAAATAGACCGTATCGGATTACGAAAAATAAATAGGATTCACATGAGCCAAACTACACAACACGACCTTATTGGGATTGCTGATGTTGCAGCAAAAATTCCCGCGTTCATTAGCAAAGTACCCAACCTGTTGAGTGGTCTAAAGCAAGCCTATTTACGTACCCCAAATACTTCCGCAGGCTTAGGAATTGCATTTGAAAAAGCCGTCAAGCGTAATCCCAAAGGTTATGCACTTTATTTTGAAGAGCAAAAATATACCTATAACGAATTAAATGAATGGGCCAATCAAATTGGTCACTATTACCTAGCACTCGGTGCAAAAAAAGGTGATGTGATTGCAGTGATGATCGAGAACCGATCTGAACTCGTGGCAACTATCGTGGCATTAGCCAAAATTGGCGTCACTAGTGCCTTGGTCAACACCTCACAAGTCGGCAAAGTCCTGACACACAGTATCAACTTAGTAAACCCAATTGCGGTAATTGTGGGCGAAGAATGCCGTCAAGCCGTAGAAGAGATTCGTAATGATCTCAGTGTGGCTGCAGATCGTTTACATTGGTTCGCAGATCAGGCCACCCGTGTAGATGCCGGTAAAGCACCTAAAGGCTTTTTAAACCTTGCAGTAGCGATTGATGAATTTCCAAAATTCAACACGCCAACCACTGCAAGCGTAAAAGGCAAAGACGGCCTATTTTATATCTACACCTCTGGGACAACAGGCTTACCTAAAGCGGTGATTTTCACCAACAGCCGTTGGACTTTGGCTTATGGAACATATGGTCACGTCCTCAATTTGAACAAAGATGATGTGATGTATGTGACCTTGCCGCTCTATCATGCTACAGGTACTGTGGTTTGTTGGTGTGGGGTGATTGCAGGTAGTGCTACCCTTGCCCTGCGCCGCAAGTTCTCGACCTCTTCATTTTGGAAAGATGTACAAAAATTTGATGCATCAGCCATTGGCTATGTGGGCGAACTTTGCCGCTATTTAATGGATGCCCCACATTCAGACCTTGAAAAAGGCCATCGTGTGAAAAAAATGATTGGTAATGGCATGCGACCAAACATTTGGGATAAGTTTAAAGAACGCTTTGGGGTTGAAGAAGTCCTTGAACTCTATGCGTCAAGTGAAGGCAACGTCGGCTTTAGTAATGTGTTTAACTTCGACAATACCGTTGGTTTTTCACCAACGCCTTATGCGATTATTCAGTTTGATAAAGAAAAAAATGAAGCTGTACATGATGCTAAAGGTCGCTGCATTAAAGTCAAAAAAGGCGAAGTCGGCTTACTCATCGGTAAAATTACCCGTCGCTCACCTTTCGATGGCTATACCGACATGGAAAAAAACAAATCCGTCATTATGAAAGATGTATTCAAACATGGTGACTCATACTTCAACACAGGTGACTTGGTTCGTGACATTGGCTTCCGTCATGCACAATTTGTCGACCGTCTAGGCGATACTTTCCGCTGGAAAGGTGAAAACGTCTCAACCACTGAAGTTGAAAACATGGTGAGTGAGTACGATAAAATTGCTGAAGCTGTGGTTTATGGCGTAGAAATTCCAGATACCAATGGCCGTGCAGGTATGGCTGCCATCACGCTCACCGATGGTGCCGAACTCAACGAACAAGATTGTAGTGAAATGGTTCTACAATTTAAAAAATGCTTACCCGCTTATGCTGTGCCAGTATTTTTACGTGTACAGAAAAAAGTCGAAACCACAGGTACGTTTAAATACCAAAAAAATAAGCTGAAAGAACAAGCCTTTGATCCTCAGCAAACGGATGAGCGAATCTTGGTTTTACTGCCGAACGCGAGTGCTTATTGTGACTTGACCCCTGAAATTTATAATAATATTCAGGCCTATCAATACCGTTTCTAAATCAAACTTGCTCATTTTGACGACAATCACCCGTCAAAATGAGCCACATTGTTGTATTTATAATCAAACACAAGCAAGTTTATGATTTTTTACTTGCGCTTGAAGCAGATCTTGCTACAATACGCACCATCAAGCGAAATGGGTCGTTAGCTCAGTTGGTAGAGCAGTAGACTTTTAATCTATTGGTCCCGCGTTCGAGTCGCGGACGACCCACCATTTCCTTCGATACCACAAGATGGGTCGTTAGCTCAGTTGGTAGAGCAGTAGACTTTTAATCTATTGGTCCCGCGTTCGAGTCGCGGACGACCCACCATCTTTCTAAAATGCCAGTTTTAGATTACAATCTTGTGCATACCCCCTAAGGGTCGTTAGCTCAGTTGGTAGAGCAGTAGACTTTTAATCTATTGGTCCCGCGTTCGAGTCGCGGACGACCCACCATTCTTTCTTAGGGCTTCTTTCTTTCGGCAGTTGAAGAAAAAGAAACCTGCAGGTTCCGACCAAGACAAACCATCACCATTATTGGTTTTGATTCGCCATTCTCGAAATTTTGCTATAGCGATGTTGCGAAGTATCATTCTTGTCTTGCTAGATGAAGTATTTGACCTGAAAAATTTTAGATAACAAATATTCCCTAGTACTCAAAACTACGCGCTTCGTTTATCTTGCTAAAATTTTAAAATGTTATTTTAAAATTTTCTCAGGGTTGTTAGCTCAGTTGGTAGAGCAGTAGACTCTTAATCTATTGGTCGTGGGTTCGAACCCCACACAACCCACCAATTCTATTTAGTCTTTACTATGTCGTATTAATAATTCAATTTTTTATAAGCCAATAGCATTCGATCCACCAAGAACTACGAATTTCACGCCGACGCTCAAACTCAATTTATAATTTTATTTATTTTATCCGCAGCATTTAATTTGGGTCTTTCACCAAGGTATAGGCATGTTGAGGCTGAGGATAACCCTTGGAAAATAATTCCTGATTTCGGTCGACTTCACCTTGACGAATTTTGTCCAAATCCATAATGATTTTATTTTCATTAATCACGTGATAATAAAAATTCACGCCTTCTTTTCGATGAACCACCAGCTCGGTATGTGCTTCATTGACACTCCACGTATCCTTACGGTATTTCACATTAATGCCTGGCGTATTGGTTTTTTCAGCAAACACTTTACCAATTTGAATAATACTGCGGTGTACCGTGCCATCTGGTAATAAGTTAAGAATGAACTCCGCATCGCCTTCTGGGCATGGAATAAAACTGTCATCGCATTTTACTTTGGCATGAAAACGTCCAATAAAAATTTTGGCATGCTCAGGAACAGGAGCTGACTTTATTTCATCGTCATTCGGTAATGTCGCCTGCCCTGCCACTTGGGTTAATTTTTTTCCATGATCTTGCTTCGCTTGAACTTCCGATGCGACAGTTGATGCTGAACTTTCACCCTTATCCGCTGCGGGTTGAGGCGTTGGACTACAACCAATAAAAGAGAGGCTGAACACTCCTGCAAACACTGAAAGATATGCAAATTTCATCAAAAAAGGTGAAGCCGATGTTTTCATATAATGTGCCAAGACCAATCATTCATTGGTTTTTTCAGTTCTTGCTGACTTAATATTGTAATCAAATAATCAACGCTGTATACATATATTTGCGATATATGTTAATCATATCTCATTGTTATCGTTGATATTTAATTAATACTCAAGCTATTTTAAAGGCAAACTAATCAAACCAATTCTTCAAATTACATAACTTTACTTAATTTTTTTTCTGCACCCTTTAAATCGCAAAGCTTGTCACCATTTCTATAATATGAATTTGGAAATATTCAAATTTATTCTTTTTTGAAGGAGACCTGAATGGCCAATGTTGGTTTATATCGCTCAAACCGCTCTAACATGATTGCTGGTGTGATGGGGGGTATTGCTGAACGTTTTGGTTGGAACGCAAATTTACTGCGTATTATTTTTATCTTTGTATCATGCTTAAGCGCAGCCTTTCCCGGTATTTTGGTGTACTTGGTTTTATGGTTAGTCATGCCTAAAGCACAAGATAACTTTTTCCGTACCAATGGCTATTCAGATCCAATCCGTACTGTGAATGATGACAGACGTTAAAATCCCTTGACCCAGTTTGGTCGCTACGGTTTCTCCCCCAAGATTCCGTAGCTTTTTTTTGCCTACATTTTGGCAAAACCATATTTAAGTCTGATGAATTTAAATCAAAGTTTAAGGCTTAAGATTTTGTTTGCTGATTTAACTGTTGATATAACGCGGCGATCATATCAGCACGGCTAATCATTCCCACCAACCGTTTTTGCTCAACGACTGGAATATAATTAAAAGATCTTTCCACAAAATACGGCACCAAATCTTCAATCGGTTGATCTGGCTGCACGGTCACCACTTTGGGATTCATAATTTGATAAACGTGATTTTCCCAACTGGCTTTGGGGTCTGCGGCACGTTTAAACCATTCCACTACATCATATAAAGCCAAATTTCCCACCAAGCGATCCAAATCACTCACCACTGGCAAACTCATCAAATTGACTTGTTTAAACTTTTCCAATGCTGACTGAATATCATCTTCTGCACGCAAGCTAATCACTTGCTGGCTCATGAGATCACGACAATGAAACTGGCTTAGACCACGACGACTAGCTAACTGCTGTGCTTCTAAAATGATTTTTTGTAGGTCGTATTCACTGATATCGAGTAACTGACTTTGCTGTTCTAAGACTTGCTGAATATCCGCAGGTTGAATCGACACTTTTTGTGTCGGTGTTGGATCTGTCGTCCGTGTATTAACTTGTGATTTTTGTGGATACTGCTTACCTAGTAATCGGTTATAAATAATAGCAACCACCATCAAGAGGACCGAATTTAAAAGGACTGGATAAAAAAGAAAGGCGTAGCCTAAATCATGGACAGCCTCGCCGCCCAATACCGCGGTAATCGCCACTGCCCCACTCGGTGGATGCAATGAGTCCGTGGTCATCATTAAGATAATCGCTAATGCAACTGCGATACTAAAAGCTTCGGTTAAATTAGGAATATACATCGCACAAGTCACGCCAATCAAAGCCGCAAGACTATTACCGACCACCATATTCCACGGCTGTGCCAAAGGACTAGCAGGTACAGCAAAGAGCAGCACAGACGATGCGCCCATCGGGGCGATATACCATGCATTTAAGTCACCTAGCGCTAACCAACTAATCAGCGAAGAAATACTCAAGCCAAGCAAAGCACCTACCCCACATAGGATGCGATCTTTTAATGGTAAAACTTTAAAGTTGGGTTTAAGCGTATTAAGCCAAGCTGATTTTGCGTGAAACACGAGATGCCTTGTTTGTTGTTTTGCGAGATGTGGCAATTATAAAGCCATGCAAGCAATAAGATGTATTCAACTTACATCTTTATCTTATAAATTTTACTTTTGATTCTTTTGAATGATGAATACGCCGCTTACTTGCGTAGTTTTATCCCAAGAAATGAGCCTAAAAGGCTCATTATATATTACTGATAATTAAAATAAAAAATCTATCAGCGCTCACATCTGCACTCACTAAAATAAAGGAACATTTAGGCGGTCAGCTTATTTATCTTGATCAATTAAATCTTCACTGCCATAAATAATTTTCTGAGCTGTTTCATCATACACAATAGGAAACCATTCATAATAAGCCGAAGGGATTCGTTCAACTCGAATACGTCCAATCACATAATTATGCCCACCCAATAAATCAACTGTGAATCGAGCTGGACGAGCGATAACTAGCTGTGAATTATGATCAATGACGAGCTTAGTTTTCCCTTGTTCTACCGCGGTGGTAAACCGTCCATGAATAGGTGAGTCAAAAGCCATTCCTCGTGTGACTTTTCGCGTCCCCTGCTGACCATTGACCTCTAGCAAAAGACCTTCGCTCATTTGATACTTTGAACTGACCATGAGCTGCTGTTTAATCACCTTCTTACATTCAGCGTTGCAAGAATTTGTAATAGTCGCAATTTTTGAAGCTTGAAGTGATGAATCTGAATACAAAGCTACAGGCGTCGTACTACAGGCAGATAGCACCATACTTATCACAATAAAAGACTTCTTAAACATTGTTATCGCTCATCATTAAATTTATTCATCCACTTTATGCCACAAGTAACTTCGTTTTTATTCTGTACAATAGGAAAATATAAAATTCTGCACATCATTAAAACATCAAAGCTTGGTTCAAGATTGATTAACCCTTTGCCACTCCCCCCTAAAATCCTTATAATTGAGCACAATTTTTCTCTAATTTTAAGTGGATGACCATGAGTCGCGCCATATCGCATATTGATACCTTCCAAGGCTTAATTCTTGCCTTACAAAACTACTGGGCGGAGCAAGGCTGCGTCGTTTTGCAACCTTACGACATGGAAATGGGCGCAGGGACATTCCATACTGCGACTTTCCTTCGTGCGCTTGGTCCTGAAACTTGGAACGCAGCTTACGTTCAACCGTCACGTCGTCCTAAAGATGGCCGTTATGGTGAAAACCCAAACCGTTTGCAACACTACTACCAATTCCAAGTGGTGCTTAAGCCAAACCCAGACAACATCCAACAGCTTTATTTAGATTCTTTAAAAGCCATTGGTATTGATCCTTTAGTTCACGACATTCGTTTCGTAGAAGACAACTGGGAATCTCCAACGCTTGGCGCTTGGGGCTTAGGTTGGGAAGTTTGGTTAAATGGTATGGAAGTGACTCAGTTCACCTACTTCCAACAAGTCGGTGGTGTTGAATGCTACCCTGTGACTGGCGAAATCACCTATGGTCTTGAACGTCTTGCGATGTACTTGCAAGGTGTAGATTCAGTGTATGACTTGGTTTGGACCAAAGGTCAATTCGGTACAGTAACGTACGGTGACGTGTTCCATCAAAACGAAGTTGAACAATCAACTTATAACTTCGAATATGCCAACGTTGAAAAAATGTTTGAGCTATTCGACTTCTATGAAGCTGAAGCCAACCGCTTAATGGAAGCAAAACTTCCACTTCCTGCTTATGAACAAGTGATTAAAGCATCACACAGCTTTAACTTGCTTGATGCGCGTGGTGCCATTTCGGTGACTGAACGTCAACGTTACATTTTACGTGTACGAACTTTGGCGCGCTCAATTGCACAAAGCTATGTGGCAGCACGTGCGGAACTTGGTTTCCCAATGGCTGAACCACACTTACGTGACGAAGTACTTGCGCAACTCAAAGCACAAGTTGAAGCCGAAGCAGCTCAAGCGGAGAAAAAATAATGTCTAAACATACCGTATTGTTCGAATTAGGTTGTGAAGAACTTCCGCCAAAAAGCTTAAAAAAATTACGTGATGCACTTCAAGCTGAAACCGTAAAAGGATTAAAAGATGCCGGTCTTGCATTCGATTCTATCGAAGCGTATGCAGCACCACGTCGCCTTGCACTTAAAATCGTAAACGTTGATGGTGCTCAAGCCGATACACAAAAACGTTTTGACGGCCCTGCTGTTCAAGCCGCTTATGATGCTGAAGGTAAACCAACACGTGCCCTTGAAGGCTTTATGCGTGGTCAAGGCATCACGGTTGATCAAGTGTCAACATTCCAAGCAGGTAAAGTTGAAAAAGTTTGCTACTTAAAAGATGTCAAAGGTCAAAGCCTAGACGTACTTTTACCGCAAATATTACAAGCGGCTTTAGACAACCTTCCAATCGCAAAACGTATGCGTTCTGCAGCAAGCCGTACTGAATTCGTACGTCCTGTAAAATGGGTGGTGTTGCTTAAAGACAACGATGTCATTGATGCCACAATTCAAGATCACAAAGCAGGTAACGTAACATTCGGTCACCGTTTCCATGCACCTGAAGCGATTACTTTGGCTCATGCTGATGAATATCTTGCGAAGTTAAAAGCTGCTCACGTTGTTGCGTCTTTTGAAGAGCGTCAAGCGATTATCGATCAACAAGTGAAAGCATTGGCTGATGAAGTGAATGCGATTGCAATTGTGCCTGCAGATCTTCGTGACGAAGTAACTGCTCTTGTTGAATGGCCTGTTGCACTTCGTGCTAGCTTTGAAGAACGCTTCCTTGCGGTTCCTCAAGAAGCATTGATTACCACCATGCAGGACAACCAAAAATACTTCTGCTTGGTAAATGCGGACAATAAACTTCAACCATACTTCATTACCATTTCAAATATTGAGTCTAAAGACCCGACTCAAATTATTGAAGGTAACGAAAAAGTGGTTCGTCCACGTTTGTCCGACGCTGAATTCTTCTTCTTACAAGATCAAAAGCAACCGCTTGCATCTCGCCAAACTAAATTGGCAAACATGGTGTTCCAAGCAGAATTGGGTACACTTTGGGATAAATCTCAACGTATTGCGAAATTGGCTGTTGAGCTTGCGAAAATCACAGGTGCAAACCCTGCTGACGCGGAAAAAGCTGCCCTTCTTGCAAAATGCGACTTAACCTCTGAGCTTGTGGGTGAATTCCCTGAACTTCAAGGTATTGCGGGTACTTACTACGCACGCATTGAAGGCGAAAATGATGAAGTTGCTGAAGCACTCGGTGAGCAATACTTACCTAAATTTGCTGGTGACGTTTTACCAAAAACTAAAACAGGTACTACGGTTGCCCTTGCTGACCGTTTAGATACATTGACGGGTATTTTCGGTATTGGTCAAGCGCCTACAGGTTCGAAAGACCCGTTTGCACTACGTCGTTCTGCAATTGGTATTTTGCGTCTTGTGACTGAAAACGAGCTTGATGTATCCATTGAAGATTTGATCAAACTTGCACTTGCTGCGTATGGCGATGTCTTGAAAGACCACGCTAAGACTTTAAATGATGCTGTTGCATTCCTTGAAGGTCGTTACCGTGCGAAATACGAAGACCAAGGCGTGTCCGTAGACGTGATTCAAGCCGTTCAAGCGTTGTCACCAAAATCTCCGCTTGATTTTGACAAACGTGTAAATGCAGTCAATCACTTCCGTGATTTACCTGAAGCTGCTGCACTTGCTGCTGCCAACAAACGTGTTGCCAACATTCTTGCCAAAGAAGCTGCGCCTGAAGGTGCTGTGGTTGAAGCAAACTTGGTTGAAGATGCTGAAAAAGCATTATTCGCTGAACTTGCGAAAATCACACCTGTGGTTGAGCCGTTATTTGCTGCCAAAGACTATACTGCTGCGCTTTCTGCACTTGCTGCACTTCGTGCGCCTGTTGATGCATTCTTTGAAGGTGTGATGGTGATGGCAGATGATGCAGACCTGAAAGCAAACCGTTTACGTATGCTTGCACAGTTGCGTGGCTTATTTACAGCAGTTGCGGATATTTCAGTGTTACAGCACTAATATGACAATCTATAGCGATTCTCCAATTGCTCTAGCAATTTTCGAGCTCTTCTCAGAGCTCGAAAATTGGATCCTAGAAAACCATTCTGATTTACCTCATGGTGCAGTCAAAGCATTTATTTTTGGTGGATGTGCTTTTCATATTCACACTAATGCTCGAGGTAGTAATGATATTGATGCACACATAGAAGCTATCAAAGAGTTAAAGAAAGATGAAATTTATTTATTCCTAGAAGGAAATGATATCGAATATTTAGATAACCATAATCTTGAAACCAATTTAGAATTTGACCGCGGATTCAATACTAGCTTAGCTTCTATTGATCCTGACTACGATGAACGTATAATTCCTCTCGTAACAGAACATGTGGTTGAGGTTTACTTAGTTTCTGGTCTAGACCTAGCCGTTTCCAAGTTAGCTCGTCTATCTGATCGCGATATAGAAGATATTAAAGAGCTATTTCTTAGAAATAAATTCACTCTTGAAGAATTTGAAAAATCAGCGAATAATGCTATGGATTACTATGCAACTCCGCAACAGTTAGAATCCAACATCAGATACATGATTTCGATCTTGTCAGAACTCAGAGATTAATTGTATGGATCAAGTAGAATTTGAAAATGCTTTGAAAAAACTATTAAAGCAGCCCCTAACCTCTGCCACATTTGAGGAGGTTCGACCTGTGGCTGAAGCATTACTGTATTCAGAATTTCTACCGTCCGTTACATTACATCTAAATAGACTAGAGAAACGCCGTCTTGTTTTCTTACTAGAAAAATTTAGACGCTATTCTTGTTCCAGCGTATCTAGAAGACAACAACTCAAATCCTTTTCACAATCAATGAATGTTCAGCATACTTATAGAGTTCATGATGTCAGAACATTAGTTGATCCTTTAGCTAAAAAATATGGATTAAATGAGGATTTAAATCATCTAAAACCCCAATTGCTCAGCTTACAAACACGACATTATTCTCACGTTTAAATAAATCAATCAAAACCCTTTAAATAAAAATTACTCACTTAAGATTTGAAAATACAAAAACCTTTAGAGCAGTAAGCACAAAACAAGCTCAATATAAAAACAAAGAACCTCTCTCCGTCATCGAATACATCATGATTGCTATGCTCCCGCCAATCATAGCTGAATTTTTAATATTTTCAGGAGCTGAGCGCAACTTTTGATTTTATTTTTCTACCTATACAATCATCATTCTGGCATTACTATACATCCAATATAAAAAACAAAATCAGATAGATCTACCGATCCGTAAAATCGAATAGCATGAATATCTTAGACTAGAACCTTAAGCCTATAGCCAATAATTCACCAATTCCCTATACTCAAAGACAACAACACTCAACAAGAATGAAACTTATGAAATTGAAAGCATTCCTTTTGACTGGTCTTGCGGGTCTAACACTTTCTGCATGTACATCTGCACCAACGATTCCACAACTTGAAACTGGTGTATTACAAGAAGTTCAAAACATTGATGTCTACCCAGATACCACGGATAACAAAGCAAAACTGACTAAATTTGTAGATAAATGCGTGATTGAATTTACAGGCAATTTAGAAGAAGCAAAATCGGTTGAACAATGGTCATTTAAAGGCTTAACCCTAATTTCAGGTGGTACAGCAACCTTTGCTAAAGATGGTACAAGTTCAGCGCACAATTTTGATTTAAATGCGGCGGATGTACAGAAAAACTTCCTTGCATTACGCGGTCATTTTGCAAAAGATGCGCTTACACAATGTGAATAAATAATAAAAACCATATCTCCAAAATGGAGGTATGGTTTCATTTTTCCTTGAATCTTGAACTATAATCCGTTCAAACCCATTATTTTTTATGATGAAAATCGTAACTAGAACCACACCACAGCAACGCGCAAATCACATATAAGCCACTGTATTTTCATAAAATTACAATACTACGTTAACTTAACTAAGTTTCCACATTTCAAACTTCCGCGTATCTGAGCTGTTATCGCATTGTGTGACTTATCGCACAAAACCACTTTTTGCTTTTTTTTTACTCTTAAGATGTCCTCTGCTCCAAAAGCGCAAATGCTGAGTGCAACAGCAGCGTTCAATAAAAGAGGACAATTGCAAAGATGAAACCTTTATTTAAAACAACACTGATCACCGCAGCATTATTCGCAAGCACCCCACTATTTGCGAACACCGCAGTAGAAGCCAATGCGAAAGTTGAAACACAGCAACCGTCTGTACTGCAAAATCTAAAACAAGACATTAATCAGTCTGCGCATACAGCCGGTGACAAAATTGAAAAAGGCGTCGATAAGACCAAAACATTCACCCAAGAAAAGTGGCAAGACACCAAAGAATTCAGTGCTGACAAAAAGCAAGATGCAAAAAATAAATGGGCTGACCTAAAACAGTCTAAAGATGAAAAGTCAGATGCAGCGAAAGCCAAGATCGATGCCAAGGCTGAGCAAAATAAAGCTAAGCTTGATGAGCGCAAAGCACAGCTCGATGAAAAAGCTGCAAAAGACAAAGCAAAACTCGATGAACGTAAAAGCAATGTCGACAACAAAGTTGATCAAACCAAGAGTTATTTAGGTGAAAAAGCTCAGGAAGGTCGCCAATTTGCCAGTGAAAAATGGCAACAAACCAAAGCGAATTTCCAAAAAGGTCAAGAAGCCAATGTGAGTGGCAGTAGCAATGTACAGTTGCAAACGCCTGTCGCACAAGCTGAAGTCCATAGCTCACATGAAGCCAGCTTAGGCGCTCACAAATAAGTAAACTGGCTTTCATACCCTCTCCTCCAGAGAGTAGGCTCACCCTTCAGTGGGCCTTTTTTTTACCCTAGGCAAAATACAAACGTGTACAAAGCTGTCATTTGCTGTATTGATTTTGCTACGGCAGGTTTTTTTCGCTGCAATTTTTCCTATAATGCGTTAAAACCGTTCATCAGATAGAAAATCTATAAAATTCAGAGGTGAAGCTGTGAAAATTTCATTAAAAGCAACGTTATGCCTAAGCTTAATATTCACGACACCCATGCTTTGGGCACAAGAAAACACAGCAGCGCAAAGTACTGAGCAACAAGCGAAAAAACCTGTGAGCCCTTATGGCGATAATCCAAATTTATTGCATGTGTGGGCCTATAAAGCCCAAGAAGGCGTGGTCGGTGCTGCTAAAAATATTGGTGAAATGACTGAACGTGGAATTTCTAAAATTAAGCCTTCGGTTGACCAAGCTTGGGACAATACGAAAACTGCTACTCAAAATACAGTGCAACAGGTTGATCAGGGCGCACAGCAAGCCACTCAAAACATCAATGAAAAATTGAAACAAACCCGTGAAAATATTACAGGTAAAACTAGCCAACCTGCGCCCATTAGCCAACAGTCGTTGAGTGAACCGTCTTCAGGCAATACGATCAATACGGCTCCAAACAACAATGCGGGGCAAAATAACAATCAATATCCACAAAGTAGTTATCCATCGAGTTCGACCTCTACGACCTATCCAGTGACTGATTTATAATTTAACAGCACATTTATAAGCTCAACTTTGGTTGGGCTTTTTTAAAACCAAAATTGAATGCTTTTGGTCTTTGGCCTATGCCTATAAAAACAATGAATTAATGAGAAAAAAATGCGAATTTTATTTGGTATCTTACTTGGTATTCTGCTCTGTGTTGGCTCTGTGATTGGCTTACAACGTTTTCCACAATTGTTGAAAAGTTATCCACAGTTGCAGACTATTTTCCCCCAATTGTACGATTCATACCAATATAACCATGATGCCGAAGGTAAATTATTACAAACCTTAGAAATGCTAGATGACGAAGAATACAAATCGACTGAAGGCAATGAAGCAACACTGTATCAACTCGATGGTCAATGCAAAATTAATCTTTATGTTTTTGGTGAATCCAATCAATCCCTAACAAGTTTCTATTTTCACAATGATCAGATTTTACGTGCCTATGAGACAAATTTGATCTACCCAAATGGTGGCTTTAATCCTGTACCCAATACCAAAGAGCCTTTTAAACTCGAAAAAAGTTATTTACGAATCATGATGCCAAACAGTATCAAGACTGAACTTGAATTTGAGCAAATCAAAAATCATTTCAATGCTAAATTTTTGAAAAAATGCTGAAATTTAACTATTAAATTAAACATTAATGCATTAAGCAGTAGGCTTGAGATATCGCCTACGTACAAACGATGCTGTACAGATTTGAATAAGCATCAACAGGCAAAATGGATAGTCAACCCAGACTGATAAATGCTCAATATGAGCAACCTCTCCAAAGACAGAAAAATAGACCTGCCCCACAATAATAGGCACCACAACAAGCCATAGACCCCAATACCAATAGCGATTTAAAAAATCAATAAGCGCCAAGACGAAATGCGCAATAAAAAATACCGAAACTAGCGCTACTTGTAAGGTCGGCATGAATTTATGAACTTCAAAATCAGGATTCTGGAATAAATGATTTTCACTGATATTTAGTACATAACTGTACCATGCCCAAGTAATGCATGCGGTAAAGAGAATCAGCATGCAAAATAATCTTAAACTTTTTTTATTGGCAAGATCGACCTGCATAGACATCCCTATTTATATGGAGCATTGTTCAAAAATAATGTTCCTTAAACTCGATTTTAATTCACCTGTCGAATGACCATCCCCGCTTTAAAGGCTTCTACATTTTCCACCAATTGCTGCACAATGCGTTGTCGCGCATCGACGCTTCCCCATGCACTATGTGGGGTAATAATTAAATTTGGAATACTTGGGTCGAGCAGCACATTACCCTGCTTGGGTGGCTCAACCGTCAAGACATCGGTTGCTGCGCCTGCAATCTTTCCTGATTTTAATGCCTCGGCTAATGCCGATTCATTAACCACACCACCTCGTGCGCAATTGATCACAAAGGCCGATGCTTTCATTTGAGCCAAGCTTTCATGATTGAGTAAATCACGAGTTTCATCAGTTAAAGGGCAATGCAAACTCAGAAAATCGACCTGCGCTAACATCTCAGAAAATACCACTCGCTCAGCCACCATAGGTCGATTCGGTAGCGCACCAATCATAATTTTCATGCCAAAAGCTTTAGCCAAATGGGCCACGGCTTGCCCCAATTCACCATAGCCGACAATTCCCAAAGTCTTACCAGCCAGCTCAATAATTGGAAAATCTAGTAAGCAGAACTGATCCGCTTTTTGCCAATCTCCCTGTTGGACCGCCCGATCATACTGTCGAAATGATGTCGCCAAGTTCAACATTAACATCAAGGTATGCTGTGCGACCGCAGCGGTGCCATAAGCTTGGCAATTACACACCACGATGCCTTGTTGCTGTGCTTGTACAAGGTCAACGTTATTGGTGCCAGTGGCAGAAATTAAGATCAGTTTTAATTGCGGATTGAGCTGCATGTACTCAGCATTGATGTGTACTTTATTGCTGATAATCACATCAGCCCCTTGTATGCGCTGGGCAACCTCTGCAGCCGCTGTTGCGGGATAGAGCATCAATTCATCAAACTGTGCTTCTAGTCCGCTAAAATCTAAGTCTTGTTTATCTAGAGACTGATAATCTAGAAATACCGCTTTCATGGCTGCTTCCCTTCTGGCCGATTATAAAGATTCGATTGTGAATGATTAAAACCTGTGATGCAGCAAAGTGCAATCGAATAGCATATAAAAAAACCCGCTATTTCGCGGGTTTATCGAGATGATGTTGCAGTGAATTTCGAATTTTGAGTATGACATAAATGGTCAGTATCGTAAGTAATAACATACTGCTGCTAAAAATCAGTATGCTTGAACTAACCCCCTGTGCATAGGCTGAACCCATGGTCAGCACTAAGATGAATAATACAGCAAGCATCTGTGTTGAATGCATACTGATACCCCTCATATTCCTTATGATGTTTTGGGCAGTATGAATGTTTTTATACTGCCTTTCTCTCATCATAATCTCTTCCTACAAATTAGCAAGCTTTGGATTTTCAACCCAATGTCGAGCTTAAATTTGTTCGGGTTGCACCACGAACTGACAAGATGCATCGGCATTTTCCACAAAGAAGATTTGACCAAATTCATCACTACTCAAACGCAGTTCTTTATAGTTCAGCGTGTAATAGCCCACATATTTCTGCATTAAAATCGGATGCATACCAGTCGCAAGCTCATCTTGAGCTAAGACCAATTTCATTACCTGACGGTCATTCATCACCACCATGTAACGCTCATCTTGGACTTGTACGTATACCAGGCCTGTGCCCTTCGGCTGTAAAGGAATCAAAAACTTATGGTTCAGCGCAATCACACCGGCTGCATAGCTTTCAATTTTTTGGCTAATCACGTTAAACACTAAACCATGATCAAACTGATCGAGTAACAGGCTACGATTTTCCTGAGGTAAAAAGGTCGTGATTCCCAACTTTTGCAGATCTTGCTCACTGACTTGTTTGTTATTAAACAATACTCGTAATAAGGTCTGTTTTTGTTTGGCATCAAAAAATTGAGGGTCAAGCTGAAACGAATTGCTTTTTAAAATTTCACCCAAGGCATCACGATGGCGTGTCAGTAAATTTTCGATGACTTTTCTATAATAAAATTTGCTGTTTTTCTTAACCCGACGCATTTTTTGATAAAAATACGGCGCATCAAAAGGATGTCTCAAGAAATCATTTAACAGTTCAGAACTCGCCAACACTGCAATGGCATCATGCCCTGTAAACGGCAGATGCAACACATGCACATGCGGAATTAAAGCCTGTAGTTTTTCAAAGTGAGCGCGATCTTCTGGGCAATAAGGATCATACACTACGATATATTCACGTGTAGTCGATACGTCTTCAGCAAGTACCCGCATATTGGCATGCAGATTGGGCTGAAAGAACATGCCATAGCGTGTATCGACAATGTCTTCTGGGTCTATGGAGTACTGCGGCACCATACTGACCACGCGCTGAAAACCAAATAAATTGGCATACTTAATGGCAGCATAGCCGCCCATGGAACCACCATAGGCAATACGCATCTCAAATTGCTCTAGGATCGGCTTGATGGCTTGATACATCGGTTGCATTGACGATGCTGGAAACCACGATTTTTGTTTCGGCATCACACCGATCACATTAAAACCATATTTTTGCAAAGACTTCTCGGCATTGATGCTCAAGCCCTTGGCGCGGGTAATCAAATCACCGAAGGAGAAAATAAGCTCACGAGAACTGCCAGGCTGAAAAATGACACGAATTTGATCATCTTCAAAAATGATGTGCTTTTCCATTGTACTTTGCTCCAGTCCTTGTTGCGTCACGCTTTTCCTTCCTTGTTGCATTCAAAGTTTATCTTGTTCCGAATATGCTATTTTATAGAGGCCATACAGATTAAAAAGTGCAGAATATGACACATTCAATACATCCTGCCGCACAACAAGGCTTTAGCTCTGCAGCTGAACTCTATCAACAAGCCCGCCCTGACTACCCGATTGAAATCAGTGCGTGGCTACAACAACATTTAGCTTTAGCCCCTCAAGCCCATCTGGTGGACTTAGGCTCAGGTACAGGCAAATTTCTCGAGTATATTCGCCCACTCAGTGAAAATATCACCGCGATCGAACCTGTGCATGAAATGCTGCAACAATTGCAGAAAAAACATCCGCATATTGCAACTTTAGCCGCCCAAAGTGATCAGATTCCACTGCATGATCATTCTGTGGCAGCGGTATTTTGTGCCCAGTCTTTTCATTGGTTTGCCACCCCTGAAACCCTCAATGAAATCAGTCGTATCTTAGTTCCCAATGGGGATCTTGTATTGATTTGGAACCAACGTGATATCCAAGTCAATTGGGTCAAACAACTCGCTGATGTCTTGAGTGAGCTCGAAGGTGACACACCACGTTATCATAGTGGGCAATGGCAAAAAGTGTTTGAGCAGCAGCAAAAATTTAAATTAATTGCCGAAACCACCTTTCAACAATTGCATCATGGTACAGTGGAACACGTGGTTTCCAAACGATTATTGTCCACCAGTTTTATTGCAGCATTAAGCCCGGATGAACAACAAAAACTGAAACAACAATTTGAAAATATCGTGGCTGAATCAACCCAAAAGACTGCACAGGATTTCATTGATTTTCCGTATATCACGCATGTCTATATCTTTAGAAAAACATATTAGGACACGATTATGCTCTTGCCAATCTCTTTAAAGAAACTCAGTGTCATCTTCCTCATGGGTACGGTGCTAGGACTCACTGCATGTGAAAAATCATCAAAAACGGTGGAACAAAATAGTGAAATCAGTTCCGATGATCAAATCATGAAAGAGCTGAATAGTGATCCTATTAAAAACTTTGCCAAGACCCCAGATGATCTACACGACTTAACGCTACTGACACAATATGACGAGAGCTTTAGTCAAATTAGCGATGAGATGGAAGATGAGCTGATGAAACTGCGTGAGGAAGGAAAACTCACCGATGAATTTGCTACACAGCGTAAGCGTGACAACATCCAGTCGGCGCTGAATATGCTCAAAGAACTCGAAATGAAAACTGAGCAAGGCCGTTATATTCAAGGCTTGATGTATCAGTACTGGGACAATCAATCACAAATTTATCGTGAGAAAAATCAAGCAGCCGATGGCGAGTTAAAAAATCCTAGTGATAGTGTCAAAGGTCTCGGTCAGTTTATTCATGCTCAAGAACAATTGGGACATTGGCAGGAACAATATCCTGAACTACAAAAAACTCGACAGCCTTAATCTTCCAACCCTGTTGCAATCTATTCACCCAAATTCAACTTGGATGAATGAGAGAGCGATACGAGCTTATTACTTAACATCAAGGGTGCAAACCTGCCCTTGATGTGATTGCTCAATCTTGATTTTCGCTATGGTCGTTCAGCATATTGTGGTAAATCACCTGCGATATCATCCCATTCTGCTTTGGATGCGACAAAGATATGACAGGTTGGTTTCTGCGTCAGAGGTGTATCTAAGGTGCCTATACGTAAGCGGTAATAATCAGGCGTTTCAGCCTTTATACTGATGATCGGCGAACCACACTCACTACAAAAACAGCGCTGTGTGGTAGCGGTAGACGCATACTGTTTCAGAAACTGCTCACCGGCTACAATTTTAAAATCTGCTTTAGCAATCGGGGCATTGGTCGCAAATGCTGTACCATTGGCTTTGCGGCACCGAGAACAATGGCATTGCATGATCTCACCGACCGGACCATTGATCTCATAACAAACCGCTCCACACAAGCAGCTTCCGGTATATTGTTCTTGTAAGCGCATAGTGGTCTTTCTTAGAAGAATTTCATCTCAAAATATCACAACTCCTCAGCAAGATTGTGACAATTTGAAGCGCTTAGCTCTGCAAAGAAACCAGATAGTTTTGAACCCCTTCACCCGCTGCTCGACCGGTTGCAAGGCATGCTGTCAGCAAATAGCCCCCAGTAGGTGCATCCCAATCCAACATTTCCCCGCAGACAAATACAAAAGGATTGCTCTTCAATTGTAAGCCATCATTTAGGACTGAACGCTTCACACCGCCCGCGCAGCTAATCGCCTCATCTATCGGGCGAAATCCATCAAGGTGAATATCTAAATGTTTAATTTTCGCTGCTAGTAAGGCCGGCTCATGCCACAAAGATTTATCCACCAGTTCACGGACCAGCGCAGCTTTCGCCGCATCTAAACCGGCTTTACGCCAAACATTGGTTAAAGACTGCTTCTTCGAAGGCTGTAGTTTCTTTGCCAATTGCTCAACACTTTGATCTGGCAATAAGTCCAAAGTCAGCTGCATGGGCTGAGCAGATTTCACCTGTTGACGCAGTGCTCGACCTTGTTTGTAGATCAATCCACTTTCCAGTCCATAGTGTGAAATGATGATATCGCCTTGGGTCGGCTCGGCTTGCTCGACCCATGCATTGACTCGCTTTAAAGGCTGTCCAAACACAGGCTGCATGAACTTCGACCAAACGCGTTCCACGCCTGCATTACTGGCCTGAAAAGCTTCAATGCTCTCAGGCTGTAGCCATTTTTGCCATGCGCCATCACTGCCTAAACGTGACCAAGACACAGCCCCACACGCCATAATAATCGCATCAAAGCCAAGCGCTTGATTTGATCCATCAACAAGGTTTTGAATCGTCAGCTGATTGGACTGTAAGTCCAAAACTTGATGTCGATAATGAAACTGCACCCCGTTGAGACTGAGACGTTTTAACCATGAACGCAGCAAAGGCGCAGCTTTCATTTCAATAGGAAAGACCCGACCAGATGAACCAATATAGGTTTCAATACCTAGCCCCATCATCCATTGTTGAATCCATGCGGCATCCCACTGCTTAACCCATGGACTCAGCCATTCCACTTGATCATAGCGCTGCACAAATTGTTCTATAGGTTCGGCATGGGAAATATTTAACCCCGTTTTACCTGCCATGAGAAATTTACGCGCCGCTGAAGGCTTTTGCTCATAAACATGTATCTCATAGTCATGCTGACTTAAGACTTCAGCCGCCATCAAGCCTGCCGGACCTGCACCAATAATTGCAATACGCTGAGTCATGCCCAATTATTCCGCAGATGCTTCGGTGGGTTGCTTGCCTTGTAGTGGCTGAAAATCATCAAAACGTGTGGTGTAATCTACAGGCTTGGTAATGATTAACTGCTGACAGAGTTCACCACGTTCAAGATATTTAATTTCAAAATGCGTGCGTGCTGAAGTCTCTGCAATGCGTTCTTTGATAAAAGGCAGCTTCCAAACATCGATTAACTGCTGCTGCGCTTCCTCAATATATTCAGGAATATTACTGGCCAAGGTAATCTGACCACCCGGCTGCAAACGCGACAATAAAAATTCAAAAAACGGCATATTTAACCAGCGCTGTGCAGGATTATGCGGTTCAGGGTTTGGATACAAAATAAAGAATTGCTGTACTTGCGCAGGATGTAAGGCATGTACTACCCAAGGCAATGCATCAGCATGAATTGGAGCTAAATTGCTTTGCCCTTCAAGTTGATGCTGCTTTTGCATTGCCACAAATTTTTCACGTGTCCGCTCAACAGCAATCAATTGAAATTCAGGGTGATTGGCTGAAAACAATAATGCATGTTTACCTTTACCAGCCCCAATTTCCACACAAATCGGCGTGGAATCAATCGGCTGAAAATCACGGGGAGCTCGCATACGCTGCGCTTGAAATTGACGAATAGGCATAAACAGATCAAACTAAACAGAACGGCATAAGTCTAACAACTGCGACTGTATTTGCCTAATTGAATCATCCGTTTTTGCTGGAGTTAAGCATGCCCACCACCATGAATTGTCCACGCTGCGGCGCATTGACGACTTGGGAAAATAATGAATATCGCCCGTTTTGCTCAGATCGTTGTAAATTGATTGATCTCGGTGCATGGGCCAATGATGAATATCGTCTGCCGACACAAGATGCACCTCAGGCCGATGGTGGCCGTGAAGAAGACCAATTCTAAGGACTCAAGTGCATAACCCTATTATTTAGGTAAATAAAACAGGAATCCGTTTGGATTCCTGTTTTGTTAATTTAAGTTTCTCAATCTAGTTGCTTAACCCGCTTTACCAGCAACGAAAGGATTATGTTGTTTTTCATAACCAATGGTACTCATTGGACCATGCCCTGAAATAAACTGCGTGTCATCCGGCAAGCTAAAACATTCACGCTGAATGGAGTCGAGTAATTGTTGATGGTTACCGCGTGGAAAATCTGTCCGGCCTATCGAGCCTTTAAATAACACATCCCCCGTCCAAAGCACGGCATATTTTGCGTTATAGAACATGACATGACCTGGTGTATGCCCCGGTGCAAAACGAACTTCAAACTCTTCTGCACCCAGCTTCAAGGTTTCGCCGCCTTCCAACCATTGGGTCACATGGACATTTTCAGGGATCGGGAAACCGTATTTCGCAGAAACCTCCTGAATCATGTCCAACCAAAACGCATCTTCTTTATGCGGGCCAATCACTGGAACATTCCAAGCTTGGGTTAATGCCCCAACCGCACCTGCATGGTCTAAATGGCCATGCGTTAACCACAAGGCTTTTACCGTTAAGCCCAAAGCCTCAACTTCCGCTTTCAGCTTTTCAGCTTCCCCACCCGCATCAATTAAAATGGCTTCTTTGGTTTCGGAATCCCAAACAATGGAACAGTTTTGTTGAAATGCCGTGACGGGAACGATTTTAACTTGCAACATAGGGCGACAACCTCAAGGCGTTAATGGGCTAATGTTTGCTTTAAGGCATCAAGATTAGCTTGAAGTAACAAATTGAGCAATGCGACATGATCATCCCGCGCGTTTAATGCAGGAATATAACCATATTCACCACCGCCTGCAGCTTGGAAAATTTCAGCATTTTGCAGCGCCAACTCTTCTAGCGTTTCCAAACAATCCGCTGAAAATGCAGGGCTCATAACCTGTACCGATTTCACGCCTTGTTTGCCCCATGCGTCCAAAGTGGCATCAGTATAAGGTTTCACCCATTCTTGCTTACCAAAGCGCGATTGGAAACTGATTTCATATTGATCTTCAGTTAAACCAAGCGCTTGCGCGACTAAATGTCCTGTTACACGGCAACGGTCAGCATAGGGATCACCCTTGTCTGCATAAGGCTGTGGAATGCCATGAAAAGACATCAATAACTTATCCGCGACCCCATGCTCCGCTTGATAATCACGCACACTTTGCGCTAAAGCTTGAATAAATAGCGGGTGCTGATAGTAATCACGAATAATGCTCAGACCCGGCAAATTACGCTGCTGTGGAATCCATTTAGCAATGGCATCGTATAAAGGTGCCGTAGATGTTGCTGAATACTGTGGAAACAACGGAAATAATAGAATGTGGTCTTGAGGCTGCTCAGCCAATTGCGCTAAAGCGGTAGAAATCCCTGGATTACCATAAGTCATGGCCGGAATCACATTCAGTTCAAATTCTGGATATTTTGCTGTGAGATGCTGTTTTACTGCGGCAACTTGCTCAAATAAAATTTCACGCATGGGCGAATCATTACCCCAAACCATGTCATAGGCATGCGCCACACGCTTTGGTCGAAATGGCAAAATGAACAAACGCAAAATCAATTGCCAAATCGGTTTTGGAATTTCAATCACCCGCTGATCTGACAAAAACTGTTGCAGAAAACGACGCACTGCGGGCACAGTTGGCGCATCAGGCGTACCTAGATTCGCCAGAATAATGGTGACTTTAGCTTTCTCGACAGGCAACATTACGCTTTTTCCATCAATTTGAATGACGCTAATGTAGCAGCTTTTTATCTATTTTATAAAACAGATTAATATACAGTTTTAAATTGGAAAACCCGATCATTATCCAACAAATTACTTTCCAGTAATTTTTGACCTTTACTGGTCACTTGCCACAACATCCGCTGACGGTCATCTCGGCCATTGGGCACAATCCAGTCATTCTGCCGCATCTGGCTTTTAATGCTGTGTAAAGCACGAATATTCACTTGTGCCCGCGCAACCGCATGTGCACGCGGCATCTCAATACGAGCATCATCCAAACCTGTTTCATTCAAAAACTCATTCATTCGTTTAGAGAAGAATTCTTCAGGGGTTGGATTAACAAAGGTTGCGCCTAAAATCGACAAGAGCTGCGCCCACGTCATTTTCTTCTGTACTTTTAATTCTTTGAAATTACCATCTTGATAAGCGTGCATGCGGTATTCAAATGAAAATAGTTCATGCATCGACACTTTTGGTAAAGATAGGAATGGATCAACTTCGCGTTTTCCAGACTCTGTTTCGAGTTGAACTAACTGGGCTTTTAAACGATCAATTTCATCATGTAAAGCTTGAGTATTCTGTGGGCGCACCCAACCTGTAACAGGATAGCGTTCTAGCATTTGTGGCATGTTCAATCGAACTGCCATTTCTAAATCACGCAAGGTTCGATAGCTAAAGACTTGATCCACTTCATTTTGCAATAGCTTACGAAAGTCTTTGAATTTTTCACGTAGCTCAGACTTTTCATCATGCAAAGAAAGATCACGTGAATTTGGATCTTCATGCATAAACACAATGACCGGCTTTTGTTTCGTCACTGCATAAATATATTCAAGGTGCATATAACCCACACCTGAAACAGACTGCTCGCCATACTGACTACCCAGTAAGATCACCACATAATCACAGTCATCAATTTGACGACGCGCAAAAGCCGTACTTAATGGTGTGCGCTGTTCCAACCCCCAAGAGAAAAAACCCATCCCTACAAGAGTCTGTGCCAATATGATCCGTTCTGGCTGCATTTCACTGCCAGATGTGGAAATGAATACTTGATAACGCTTATCGAGCATTAGAGATCCTCTTCCCGTTGCACGCTATATCCAGCACTCAAAAAAGTGGTTGCTGAAACATACAGCATGACTACCCCAAATAGATTTAAATTGTTTTATCTAAAATCGTTCAATCACAATGATTAAAATTCTAAACTTGCCGCCTGAATATTGCAGATTTTCCAAGTGATTTGATCATCTTGAATTAAGCGTGCTACCACAGGTGTTAAGTTTTCCGCATTATTTCCACTGACATAACATTCGATACGCAGTGAATCTTGGCGGTTATGCTCAAATAATAACTCATTTTTAATCAAAATTTGGGCTGTTTGTCGTGCAACCGCAAATCCTGAGTCAATTAATGTCAGCTTCTGACCAAAAATATACTGAATTGCCGATTTTAGGAAGGGGTAATGCGTACATCCAAGCACTAAATAATCTGCACCTGCATCTACAACTGGCTGTAATATCTCAGTTAATGTCTGCAGGCAAGGCTCAGTCATTTGCGCCCCCGCTTCAACAAAGGGCACCAATTCCAAAGAAGTCACTGACAAAACTTGCACCCCTGCAGGTTCAGCAAATCGCTGCATGACATCTTTGATTAATTTACCCCGAAAAGTCGCAGGCGTTGCGAGGACAGCCACAGTTTTACTTTTGGTCTGTAATACCGCGGGTTTTAAGGCTGGAACCAAGCCAATAATCGGAAAATTTTCACCGTAGTGTTCACGCAAATAATCCAAACTAAATGCCGATGCCGTATTGCATGCCACCACCGCGACTTTACACCCCTGACGGTATAACCACTCAATCGCATGTGCAGTCAGTTCACGGATGTCCTGATCTTGACGCGGTCCATAAGGGACATGTGCCGTATCTGCAAAATAAACAATCCGTTCATTCGGTAAATAACGTGCAATTTCCAACGCAACAGACAAACCACCAATACCTGAGTCAAATACCCCAATAGGCGCATCAGCAGTCGCTTTTGGCATGGGTACATTTAAGGGGTAAATGGGATGAATGGCGGTCATAGGGTCACTTTAATTTAGATTCAGAATGACAAGGTGGAAAGCTTAAACCTCAGGTGCCTAATTGCAAGTGCAAATCACCACTTTGTAACACTAAAATGGACTCCCCTTGCTCATTTTCAAGCAGCTCACCCATCTCGACTAAATGAAAAAAAGCTGCACGTTGAATTAAGGCATTTATACCAAAACGAACATGCACATAAGGACGTAGTTCACCCTGATATTCACGCATAAAAATCGGATGTTCCTGATCAACAATAATCAGGTCTTGGGTGGTTGTGGTGAATTGAATATAGTTTTTAGCGTCAATCTCAACGTGATCCACCTGATTGACAAATAAAGGCTCATCTTCCACCTGTATTTCAATTTGTTCCACAGGGGTTTTTAAATAGAATTTCCCATCTTCTTTCCAAAGCACGGTTGAGAACAGATCTATGAGCGCTTGTCGCTTGATCAATTGACCATCGTGCCACCATTCTCCATTGGCTAAAACCTTCAAATCCATTGCACCACAATGCTTTGGATGCCATTGATCTAATGGGGGGATTGACCTTTTGTGACCGGACTGTCCATCTTTTAAGTATTGTGCAATGTTCATTAAATTTCTATCATCCCTATTAATGAATTTTTTCGTCGGGTTTTCGTTCAATTGCTGCTTCATCCGCCTAATAAATACCTTAGTGACGGAAAAATAATATGATTCAGCCAATTGGCTAGAACTCGGTTTAAAACTATACTAGCCCACAATATCAAAGACACGATAGAAAAATTGTGTCTGGGCATTAAGAACACTCATGGCAGCACCATTTAAATGAATTGAATGGATGCCACCTTCCGAAATATGAGGAGTCCTACATGGAACACATCGAACGTGAATCGATGGAGTTTGACGTAGTTATCGTCGGTGCAGGTCCTGCCGGCCTATCTGCTGCGATTAAAATTCGTCAACTTGCAATTGAAAATAACCTAAACGATCTGTCCGTTTGTGTCGTGGAAAAGGGCTCCGAAGTGGGTGCGCATATTCTATCAGGTGCTGTGCTCGAACCTCGCGCAATGAATGAATTGTTCCCAGATTGGAAAGAACAAGGCGCACCGTTAAATGTGCCTGTGACTGAAGATAAAACCTATTTCTTATTGTCTGATGAAAAATCACAAGAAGCACCGCATTGGATGGTGCCTAAAACCATGCATAACGATGGCAACTATGTTATTTCGTTAGGTAACGTGGTTCGCTGGTTAGGTGCTAAAGCTGAAGAATTAGAAGTGTCTATTTTCCCAGGCTTTGCAGCATCTGAAATCCTTTACCATGAAGATGGTACTGTGAAAGGCATTCAGACTGGTGACATGGGCATTGGTAAAGATGGCGAACCAACGCATAACTTTACTCCTGGCTATGAACTTCATGCCAAATACACATTATTTGCTGAAGGCTGTCGTGGTCACTTAGGTAAACGTCTGATTGCTCAGTTCAACTTAGATAAGGATGCTGATCCGCAACATTACGGTATTGGTATTAAAGAACTTTGGGAAATCGATCCTGCTAAGCACAAACCAGGTTTGGTGATGCACGGTGCAGGTTGGCCTTTAAGTGAAACAGGTTCTTCAGGCGGTTGGTGGTTATACCACGCTGAAAACAACCAAGTGACATTAGGTATGATCGTTGACTTGTCATACACCAATCCACACATGTATCCATTTATGGAAATGCAGCGCTGGAAAACACATCCACTGATCAAGCAATATCTTGAGGGTGGTAAACGTATTTCTTATGGCGCACGTGCGGTTGTAAAAGGTGGCTTCAACTCACTACCTAAATTCACTTTCCCAGGTGGTAGCTTAATTGGTGATGACGCAGGTTTCCTAAACTTTGCGAAAATCAAAGGCTCTCATACAGCAATGAAATCAGGCATGCTGTGCGGTGAAGCTGTATTTGAAGCGATTGCTGCGGGTGTGGAAAAAGGTGGTGACCTTGCCATTGCACGTGTGACTGAAGGTGAAGATTTCTTCGCTAAAGAGTTAACTGCGTACACAGACAAGTTCAACAACAGCTGGTTGAAAGAAGAGTTATATAACTCTCGTAACTTCGGCCCTGCTATGCATAAGTTTGGTCAATGGATGGGTGGTGCGTTCAACTTTGTTGATCAAAACATCTTTAAAGTGCCGTTCACGCTGCATGACTTACAGCCCGACTTCAGCGCTTTAAAAACTGTCGATGCTGCGAACTTCAAACCGAATTATCCAAAACCAGATGGTAAAATTACATTTGACCGTTTGTCTTCAGTATTCGTATCAAATACGGTACATGAAGAGAACCAACCTGCTCACTTGAAATTGACAGATGCTTCTATTCCTGTACATGTGAACTTACCAAAATGGGATGAGCCTGCTCAGCGCTACTGTCCTGCTGGTGTTTATGAAATTATGGAAGAGAATGACGGTTCTAAACGTTTCCAAATTAACGCGGCCAACTGTGTACACTGTAAAACGTGTGACATCAAAGATCCGTCTCAAAACATTACTTGGGTAACACCTGAGGGTGGCGGTGGTCCTAATTATCCTAATATGTAATCTCTTTTGAGATTGAAATAAACCCGCTTAATGCGGGTTTATTTTTTAATAGACAATCACACTCTTTAAATAAATATTATTACAAAAAACTAATTCCTATAAAAAATGAATTTCATAAGTATTTCATTTAAAATAATTATCAATGTATTATTTTATATCCACTAGATTTAGATATTTTATAAATAATTAAAAGAAATAACCTCACTAAGCCTAAATACAAATTTAAATTTCATCTATATAGTAATATAATTTTTTAGACCCTTCAATTTTATAATAATTAATTTTAATTTCTCTAGAACTTTCCATATTACAAAGCTTACTTACAACTTCATCTCCTCCACCGTACATTGTAATTTCCTTATTTTCGATCAGAAAATTAAACGATGTAGGCTCTTCATAATTTCGATGAATTTTTTCCAACTTATATTTTAAGGTTAGATCTTTTATGTTAGAAAAATCAGTACTATTAAATGGAAAAACTCCCCTATTACACCCACCTAAAAAAAGCGCTTGTTTATTTTTCTCGTATAAATATGCTATTTTTTCGTCATCAGCATATACATGCGAGCTAATGAGCATCATAAAAACTAATATATTCTTCTTCATTTTAATGGCCTACTCTCTCTAATTTGAGTAACCCTATATTGATCATACTGAACAGCATCACTTTGAAAATATGCATTATCAGGATGATGAGATAATCATTTTTTAGCAATCACATGGCTTTGTTGCATAAATATGTAAGCATCTGATTTAAATAAATTTAATTTTGGATCAAAAAACAATCAAAACTTTTAAAATCATATAGTTATGAAATCTTTGTGCAACACAGCCCAATCACATTATAATTTATTTTGACCTAAAATACTGTAGCTCAATCAAATACTACATCTATATTTAAGTATTTTTTTTATATCAGTTCGCGCCACCATACGGAATATCTTCCAGTATTCACGCATTATTCAGCCATTAAAATTCCGCCCCAAAAACTAAATTCAACCATTCAAAAAAAACCACCAGTAAAACTAGTTTAACTGGTGGAATAAATTCTAATGATTCGCTACTTGCGCATCTAAAGTTCTAAACTTTGAATTGATAAAACTATAGGTTCCATAATATAAAAAAATCGCATTTCCGATTACATCCATTTCATAGCGCTTCATAATAATATTATTGATCCGCCCCTGACTAGCATTCAGCTCATTGCGAAAAACATCTCTATCTCTGCTATTCTTAAATTTAAGCGCAATAAGCCCAACCTCTTTGTTTTTTTCCTCCAGTATATAAATACGAGATTCTAATCCACAGATTAAGTGCACAGAGGGCGCAATTTTTTTCAGAAAATTTTTCTTTAAATCCTGTTCGGCAAATTTAGCTCTAGCAACGCCTCTTGCTGCGCTGTGCATTTGCACAAATGCGTAATTATAAACATTCAATTCATGTTTTTCTTGAGCGCTGAAACTGCAGTTTGCGTAGGAAAGCGTGCTGGCAAAAAAGCATAATATAAAAATTTTTAAATTCAGATATATGTTCATAAAATTCCTCTGTTATAAAGTTCGCCCGTCCGCGTGTCATAAATGTTGTAATCTTTGATTTTTGGTCTGACCGCTTTGTGATAGGTAATTTTCGCTTTGACCTTCTTAAGCTCACTTTCACCCGACAATTCCAGCATTTTTTGGTTAAACACACTAAATCCTTTATGTCCAAAAACTTCTAAACAGCCTGCTGTACCATACATATCATCCATTGAGCAGGTATCCGGCCCATCGTGAATGAGGAAATTTCCTGTCACAATCCAAGCGCCGTTCTCGGCTTTATCTGTACTATGTAGAATATATTCTTTGTACCAGGTCAATTTATGAACCTGCTGATCCGCCAGTCCCGCGACTGACAAAATGGTATTGCCTTTTTTGTCGATTACGCAGCGTGGGCCGAATCTGCAAACTTTAAAGTAATATCCTTTTTTATCCTTGGTATACATATGCAGACGGTATAAAGGCACTTTAACCGCTGTATACGGGCTGCCGTGAGGATAGCCCCACATATACATATAGCTGTTTGGAATCGGTTTACTCGCTAGTTCCAGCAAAACCTCATTCTTTTTGCAATTGGTGATGGCATTCTGTTTATTCGCCATTTCTTTTCTTATTTGTTCAAATGGATCAGACATCAGCGGCCACCATATAACTTTCTAATTGTAATATTTTCATTAAATCGGGTTCATCAGGGTCTTTCAAAAACGGACATTCCCGGTTGAATTTATTCACATCAAATTTTATTTTCTGCGCAGCAATGACAAATCGCTCAATATAAGGGATTTCCAGTATCTCGCATTGCAGTGCATAATCAACGATTGCTGAAATTTGATAAAAATCTGCATTATTTTTTTTGCAAAAATTTATTTTAAAGTATTCTATTCTTTTTTCGAAAATCGATTCGAACTGCGCATCCTCAAGCATGATCAACGTTTTTAAACAGTCTGTACTCTGATAAAAATGCGAACGGATTTCTCCATTAAAAAGAACCGTAAACGATTCAAAACCTGAAAATACAATGTGTTTCTGCTCAACATTTAAAATGTCAAATAATGAAAATACAGTAAATGGCTCATACAGTTTGCACATTGAATTCTCAAAATTGGAAAAACTGAAGCATTTTTTAAACAGCGCATTTAAGACTTCATCCATTTCCAACCGGCTACTGATAACAATATATTCATTGAACTGGTTTAAAATGTTCTCGTTATACACAGCTAGCACAGGAGAAAATTCTAATATTTTAGGATTATTAAATTTTTCAAAAAGATATTTAAAATCAAAACCGTTTAATGCTTTTTTTGCCTGCTTATACTGCAGCAGATCAATTAAAATATATGTATTCATTGTTTAGCCTTTTATAAAAAAGGTTAAATTTTTCAGAGATGATATCAAACACTCAACACAAATATTAGGCATCACGCCTAAATCAGCGCTCTGCGTTTGCCCAGCTAAAAATTGATGCTGCCCTGCCTTCACCTCAAACTTACCAGCCGTAGTAGGCAATACACCCGCACTACTAATTTCAATCTGGCTACCACCCGCAACTAAAACAATTTTTTTGCTCGCTTTGATTTCAACTTTATCTTCTGTGGAAATAATTTGAATACCCTTTCGTGCAATCAAATCTGCCCCATCTCCTTGGGCTTGGATTTCAACTTTGCCTTTGCCTGCATAAGCACGTAATCCCTCTTGTGCTGCAAATAGACTGATCTTGCTTTGTGCATGGGCAATTAAGGATTTTTGACTGCTGAGGTTGATGCTATCCCCTGCACTTTGGCTGATCTGTCCATCTGCTGAAAGATGAACATCTTCCTGACTACTTACAGCAATTGAGTTTGGTGCAGATAAAATCATTAAGGCTTGTTTAAAGGCATCAGCTTTTTCTTTACTGCCTTTTTCGATTTGCCGAAGGAAGTTTTTTAAATTATCCAAGACTTCAAGTGGGTCAGTTTGTTGATTTTTCGCCACTTCACTTAAGGCTTTACTGCTGTTTAAGTTGGCTTCGATTTGTTCTTTCGCCGCTTGTGCGTCGAGGTGCATTGCCGCTGCTTGTTGTTGTGGGTGTGTGCTGACAAGGAGCCCTTGTCCTGCTCGCACTGCACCCCATTGGTCGGTTCTCAGTTCAAAGCCTTCACCTCGCCCTGCACTTTCTGCGGTTTCTTTGGGATGACTAAGGTTACCGAGGTTAAGCTGAGTGGCACCATGGGTACTTTGTAATTGTGTTGATATTTGTCCTGTGGTGTCATCAAAGCGCAGTTGTCCAAAGCCTTCACCTTGGACTTCCTTACTTTTTATTCCAGCCAGTTTTTTGGTGTCTGGCAGTTTGCCTTTACTATCAAATTGGGTCGGACTGCGCTGTGCTTCATGTATACGTCCCACCACAAATGGTCGGTCGATATTACCGTCAAAGAAATCGATGACCACGATTTCATTAATGCGTGGCAAGAAGCGTGCGCCATAGCCTTCACCGGCCCATGGAGTCAGTACATCTACCCATGCAGAGTCCGTGTCATTGTCATTGCTGCCTGCACCACCATCATGGCTGTGATCATCACCACGGGTAAATAAGAAGCGGACTTTGATACGCCCCCATTCATCGACATGTATTTCTTCACCACTTGGCCCAACGACTTTAGCCCGTTGCGGATGGGTGCTTGGACGGTGTTCGAGTGGGTTATATGCAGGAACCGTCGCAATATTGCGGCGTTGTAATGTGAGCTGATTGGCCTGACGCTCGGCCTGTTCATGGATCGGTTTAATGTTCCACTGACTTTGTTCAATCAGTTGATTGACTTGTTCAGTAAGGTCTTTGGGTAAGTTATTTTGGTTATAGAATTTCTTTTCTGTGATTAAAAATTGTTTGTCTGCACCACTGTGTTGATCAATTTCTGGGTGTTCATTCAATTCAAACCAATAACCGACTTGTGTATCACGCACAGTCGATTGTGCATTGAATTTTTTCGATTGTAGCTCGTGATAGCGCGTTAGGTTTTGATTCAGTTTTTCAATCTGACTGTTTGATGAAGCGGTAGCTTGGTCTTCGCCTTTTAAGTCTTGCATCCATGCAGGGCTGATATGCCATGCTTGTTCCAAACTTAAACTGGCATTGTCTTGGCTTTGGCTATGCTGATGTTTGCTTTGAACTGAGCCTGCGCCTTCTTCTTGGCTCAGTCCATCGGCTTGCCAGCGCTGCACATGGACCGCAGTCGGTTGAATGCTACGTTCACCGATCAAGCTGGTGATGCTGTCTTGTTTTTCTGTGGCACTAGAGCGATGAAAGCGGATACTACGACGGCTGAGTGCTTGATATTGGCTATTGTCATCAATCAGCCGGAGTTTTTGTTTTTCAATTGGCGCTGAGGAATGTGGTGCTTTCAGCTGCGCTTCATCGATGAGCCAATTGATGCCTTCACTGCGCCAAAGACGCGTTAAAAAGTCATAATCGCTTTCATTCGACTGCATGATGAAAGGTCGTACATCATAGTTCTGACTTAAACCGCTAAGATCTAGCGTTAGACTGGCAGCAAAGAGCGGACTTTTGCTTTGCCATTCTTTAAAGAGAGTTTCACTGACATCGCGAACAGATTTGTTCATAAACACACGGCTGTTGCGGCGTTTATGCCACAGCGATGTTGCATCTTCTAAAGTGAGTTTATACAGCGTGAGTGAACCGTCACTCTGGCCTTGGGTGGCTTCGGTAATAATACCCGTGGTGCGGAAGAGTTCGCCCTGATCGGTCACTTGATCAACGGCGACTTGTACGCCAATAAATTGTTTTAGTGGAATAAGTGCATTAGTAGATAGGCAAATCAAAGTCGCTTGCAGGCCTTGGTTTAAGACATGCTCCCCATCAATACGTTGAATAAAAAGCTCTTCATTCAACGCAGGATTGGAAAATTGCAAATGAATGGCACGTTTTTGGGCGGATAAGCCTAATTTTTCAAGTATAAGAGCAATCGAATTTAACATTTTAAAAGTCTGTTTTTTAAACTTTGTATAATTATGCTGCGAATGATATAGGCTAGCCATCAGACTTGACCAGCCTATTTTATTAATAAAAATGTAATATCTTAATAATTTAGGACTTACGCATTGACGGATTCAAAAAAGTATTAAAATACTTTATAAAGTATCTGTGATCAGACGAATTAAAAATGCTTCTACAGCAACTTGTACTCTACCCATTTATATGGGCTTTCTCATGA